>NZ_JASMRM010000001.1:116620-410538 GCF_041431305.1 Cloacibacterium sp. Arc13 | reverse complement strand
AAAGCAAAAACGTTTTTACTTTGGTTTAATTATTTATTTTTGTCCTATAATCTGTATCGGTTTTTTAGGACTAGTCAAAATTATTTATTACCAACCTGGATTTTGCTGAGCCGCAAGTGTAGGGTTTGCACTGGTCTCTAATGTAGGAATAGGCCAAACAAATCTATAATCTGAATATGCTAAACCAGGAACATCACCTGTTTTAAACACATAAGGAATTCCTATTTTATAATCTGAAGCAACGGGATTCGCTCCATTTTTATATTTTTGAGGAATACCGCTCATTGGCGCTACATCATCGTGCTGAAGTCTATGAATTGTGTTCCATCTTAAGCCCTCTGCTAAAAACTCTATTCTTCTTTCTAAAAGAATTGCTTTTACAGCATCTACTCTTGTTGCAAAAGCAGTGTATTGTTCAGTAGCTGGACTAGCTAAAGATCTATTTCTTACAGCATTTAAATCTGCCAAATAGGTTGGATCATTTAATCTAGCCTTAGCTTCAGCTCTATTTAATAGTACTTCTGCATATCTTAAAAGTGGCGAAGCATCTGTAAGAGTGGAAGTATCTTTATATTTATTTGAAAATAAAACACCTGACACACTAAGAACCATAGAAGCCCCTCTTCTCTTATCTGTAGCTAACCAACTACCTTCATTCCAAATTACTGGGCTAATAGCAATTAATCTTCTACCATTATATTGAGACGCTAATGCTCCATTAACCCCAGGATTATTAGTAGCAGAATTTTCTAAAGAGAATATACTCTCTGAGTTTCCATAGTTATTTGCAAACGGTGCATTTGGATCTGATGTCAAAGCATACTTACCATTCAATTTATCTGCTTCTGTAATTACTTTAGGGAAATCTCCTTTACTTAAATACACTCTTGTTTTTAAAGCAATTGCAGCTTCTTTTGAGGCATATACGATTCCATTCTTTGTTGACCTTGTAGTTTTAGAAGTCATGTAATTCTCTGCTGTATCCAAGTCTGAAAGTACTTGAGCATAGTTTTGCGCTACTGTTCCTCTTCCTAATTTTATATTCTCATCGATTGTTGCCACAGAATTACTTGGTTTTAATCTGTAAGGAACGCCTAAATGAGACGCATCTGAAGTAAATTTATAGGGACGAGCAAAAAAATTCAATAACTCATAGTGACTGAAAGCTCTAAAAAACATAGCTTGCCCAATAAAATCTTTTCCTTCCGCTTCTGAAATAACACCTTTTTCGATTGCTTTTGTAACACCCTCAATTACAAGATTAGCTCTGTTAACTAATCTATAAGTATCTATCCAGTAATAAACGGTATTCAATGCTCCTGAAGGATCCCAAGTATTAGCATAAGTAATCGCATAGAACGCTGCTGTATTTACCATGTCTTCTCCCCTCATATCATTTTGCTGAAAATAAGCAGCTCCAAAAGGATAACCTCTTCCCGCACCATTATATTGACCTACTTGCGCAGCCTGATACATACCATTAACAGATAAAATAATATTTTCCTTAGAATCAAATGCTACATTTTCACTGATTTGGTTATATGGCTCTAATTCTATAACATTTTCTTCGGTACATGAAACAAATAGCAACGATGCTAATAATGAACCAAAGACATATTTCTTAATTGTATTAAATTCTACTAATTTCATTTTTTTTAAATTTTAAAAGGTTGCATTTATACCCATTGAAAATGTCATTTGTCTCGGCACAGAATTATAGTCCATACCTGTACTTTCCATTTCAGGATCTATACCAGTATATTTTGTAAACATAATTGCATTTTGCAATACTGCATAAACTCTAAACTTAGATAAGCTTACTTTTTCAATCACTGATTTATCAAATGAATATCCTAAAGTAATATTATCAACTTTAAGAAAATCTCCTTTTTCTACAAATCTAGAGTTTGCAACCCCTTCCAAATTTACAAAACTTCCTTTTGTCCCATAAAGTCTAGGAGTCCATCCATCTCCTGGATCACTCACACTCTGCCATCTTCCAAGGATTTCTGTACCGTTGTTATAAAAATCTTGGTTCAGTAATTCTCTTCTTGTAACGTTAAATATTTTATTACCTCCACTGAATCTTGCCATTACACCAAAGTCGAAATTTTTATATTTCATATTGGTATTTAATGCTCCAAAATAAGTAGGTAATGTATTCCCTAAGATTTGTCTATCTGCATTACTCAAAGTAGATTGAGCTCCAAGAACTGAAGGATTAGATGGATCAAAAACGTAATATGTACTATTATTTAAATTTCCTTGAACTAAACTACCATCCGCTTTATAATAAACAGGGTTACCATTTGCCATATTTACTCCCCAGTATTTAAAACCATACAATGATCTTAAAGACTCTCCTTCTCTGATTAAATAAGCTGTTTGCCCATTCTGCGACGGATATATATCATTTCCTCCAACCAAAGCTAGAACTTTATTATCCATCAATGTAAGGTTACCATTTACATTCCATGTAAAGTTTTCATTTTTAACAAGATCAGCACCTAAAGAGAATTCAAAACCTTTATTCTCCATACTACCAATGTTTTTATTGATAGAGTTATTTGGAACCCCTAGTGAAGGTGGAACAGGAACAGCCAAGATTAATCCATCATTTTGATTAATAAAATAATCTGCACTAAAAGTCAATCTATTGTTTGCAAAACCAAAGTCTGCTCCAATATTTTTCTTAACATTCGTTTCCCATTTTAACTGATCGTTACCAGCTTGTGAATATGCTATACCTGTGTAATCTGCATACTTAAATGGACCATAAAGACCTAAATAAGGATAATTTCCTATATCTGTATTCCCTACTTTACCATATGAAGCTCTAAGTTTTAATTCAGATAACACCTTGTTTCCTTTTAAGAAATTCTCATTAGAAACCGTCCAACCTAAAGATAAACCAGGGAAATTACCCCATTTATTTGCAGTTGGCAATGCTGATAAACCATCTCTTCTTATAGTCCCTTGAATAAAGTATTTATTATCATAGTTATAGCTTAATCTTGCCGCATAAGAAATTAATCCATTCTCCGAATTAGAACCTCCTGAGTACTGAGTAGTATAAGATCCTGAAATCAATCCTACTTCTCCAAAATAATCACTCGAAAGACCTTGTCCTTGACCAAAGAAATAATTAGATTTCTGTTTTTGGAATTCATTAACCAAGACTAAATTAAAATTATGATCTTGAAAAGACTTTTTCAAATCTAAAATATTTTGGATATTCCATCTGTCAAGATTTAAATAATTGTTATCAATATAACCTCCTCTTGAAAATCCATCTCCATGAACTCTATTCCAATATAAGAAACCTGTAGTTACAGATCTATCTTTACTTACTTGCAATTTGTAATTTGCCCAATCCGTAATTTTAACATCAGCAGCTATACTTCCAATAAATCTTGACAAATCTGATTGATACTTATTATTATTAACAATATAAGCAATATTGGTCAAGCTACTTGTAATAGGAATGTAGTTATCCCATTGCCCCACCATACTCGTGGTCCCAGAAGTAAAAATATTATATCCAGTAGGAGTAGAAGGATCATAGATAGGTGTATTCGGTAATTGTCTCACTGCACTAAACATTGCACCTGAGATAGAGTTATACCCATTATTTAAACCCTTATATTGCGTTTCAGAGTAAGACAAGCTAGAGGTTAGTTTTAACCAATTGGTTACTTTTTGATCAGCATTCATTCTTACTGATATTCTTTCCATACCATTTGGCTTAATAACACCCTCTTGATTTGTATAACCAAAAGAAGCATAATAATTACCATTACCTAAACCTCCAGTCATAGAAAGAAAATGGTCAGTTTGCGTTCCTGTTCTAAGAACTGCATCTTGCCAATCTGTATTGAAGTCTGTACCTCTTGCCCAAATTGAATTTACTGCCGCAGCCTTCTCATTTGAAATAGTTATAAAATCAGGAGTTTCTAGTAAATCAAACTTTTTAACAACATTCGCAATACTAAACTGATTGTTGTAAGTTACAGAAAATCTTCCCGATTTTCCTTTTTTTGTTGTAATTAATATTACACCATTTGCTGCTCTTGAACCATAAATTGCAGTAGCTGCACCATCTTTTAAGACGGTCATGGTTTCAATATCTGCAGGGTTAATGTCTCCTAATGCATTTGCAGCAGTATTTCCACCTCCTGTATCTCCAGAAAAAATTGGAACACCATCTACTACATAAAGTGGAGCAGTTCCTGATGAAATAGAGTTAATCCCTCTAATTCTTACTGTAGGCGCTCTACCAATTTCACCAGAGTTATTTACAACTTGTACCCCAGAAGATCGCCCCGCTAACTGAGCTTCAAATGTTGGAGTATTAAGGTTAGCAATGGCATCACCTTTTACAGTAGCAACTGAAGAAGTTACATCAGATTTTTTCTGAGTACCATAACCCACCATTACTACTTCTTCAATTTCTTTTTCTTTTGCCTCGTCTTTTTTCTGTTGGGCCTGAACAAATTGTCCACCCATAAAAAAAAGCACACCAGCTGTTAACACTTTTAATTTTACATTCATATTAACAATATTTAATATTTTAATAGACAAAAATGTTAATAAATTTTAACATAGCCAAATTTTATTTTAAATAAATTGTTTAAATTTTAACTATTTAGAGTACAAATTAACATCTTTATTAAAAACTGTTCATTAAATTTTTATATAATTAATGATTCTTAAATTTATAGTTTTTCAAATGTTATTTTTTTCAAAAAAAAATATAAAAATAAATTTTATTTAGAATTAATATAAATAATAGAAGTGCAATAAAAAAATCCCGATTTTACTCGGGATTTGCTATTTGTAAATAAACTATTTAAGTTTTTTCTTTACTTCTATTTCTTCATAGACTTCTAAGATATCACCTACCTCTATGTCATTATAGCCTTTAATGTTAAGACCACATTCATAACCCTTGGTCACTTCTTTTACATCATCTTTGAAACGTTTTAGAGATTCTAATTCACCATCGAATTTTACAATTCCATCGCGGAGAAGTCTAATTTTAGAATTACGGGTTACTTTTCCGTTTAGAACCATACAACCTGCAATAGTACCCACTTTAGAAATCTTGAACGTTTCTCTAATTTCTACATTTCCTATTACTTGTTCTCTGATTTCTGGAGAAAGCATACCTTCCATCGCTTCTTTTACATCGTCTATTGCTGCATAGATGATAGAATAAGTTCTGATTTCTATTTCTTCTCTGTCTGCCAGTTCTTTTGCATTAGCACCAGCTCTTACATTAAATCCTATCATAATAGCATCTGATGCTGCAGCTAATAATACGTCTGACTCAGTGATTTGACCAACACCTTTGTGAATAATATTCACGCTGATTTCAGCTGTAGAAAGTCTTTGTAACTGATCAGAAAGCGCTTCTACAGAACCATCCACGTCTCCTTTTAGGATAATGTTCAATTCTTTGAAATCACCTAGAGCAATTCTTCTTCCTAATTCATCTAAAGTAAGATGTTTCTTAGTTCTGATGGTTTGTTCTCTCTGTAATTGTTCACGCTTATTTGCTATAGATTTTGCTTCTCTTTCGTCTTCGTAAACTTTAAATTTATCACCAGCAGTTGGCGCTCCATCTAAACCTAGAATCGTTACAGGAATAGAAGGACCAGCTTCAGTAAGCTGTCTTCCTCTTTCATCTAGCATAGCTTTAATCTTACCATGGTTTTTACCCGCTACTACATAATCTCCTACTCTAAGCGTACCAGCTTGTACCAATACGGTAGAAACATAACCTCTTCCTTTATCTAAAGATGCTTCAATGATTGCACCAGTTGCAAGTTTATTAGGATTAGCTTTCAGTTCTAGCATTTCTGCTTGAAGCAATACTTTTTCTAATAATAAGTCTACATTATTACCAAATTTCGCAGAGATTTCTTGTGCTTGTACATTTCCTCCCCATTCTTCTACTAGAATATTCATTCCTGAAAGTTGTTGACGAATATTGTCTGGATTAGCGTTTGGTTTATCTACTTTATTGATGGCAATAATCATAGGAACACCTGCCGCTTGTGCGTGAGCAATCGCTTCTTTGGTTTGCGGCATTACATCATCATCCGCAGCTACTACAATAATTACGATGTCGGTAACTTGTGCACCTCTTGCTCTCATCGCGGTAAAGGCTTCGTGACCAGGGGTATCTAAGAACGTAATTCTTTGACCGTTTTCTAATTTCACATTGTATGCACCGATATGCTGTGTAATACCTCCAGATTCACCAGCAATTACATTGGTTTTTCTGATGTAGTCTAATAATGAAGTTTTACCGTGGTCTACATGTCCCATTACCGTAACAATAGGAGCTCTTGGTAATAAATCTTCTTCAGTATCTTGAACTTCTTCTTCAGATTCTGCTTCTAAATCTGCATCTGCAAATTCTATTTTGTAACCAAATTCATCAGCCACTAAAGTAAGTGTATCTGCTTCTAATCTTTGGTTCATGGTAACCATTACCCCTAAAGAGAAACATGCAGAAATTACTTCTGTAGCACTTACATCCATTAAAGATGCCAACTCTGAAACAGTGATAAATTCAGTAACACGAAGTGTTCTGTCCGCTGCTTCTAGCTCTTGCTGCAATTCATCCTGCTCTCTACGGTAGGTTCTCTTTTCTTTTCTATATTTAGAACCTTTAGATTTACCTCCTTTATTGGTAAGTTTTTCTAAAGTTTCTTTGATTTGGTTTTTAATTTGCTCATCAGAAAGTTCTACAGGCATTACTTTTTCTCTGCCTTTATGAGCACCTCCTCCTTTATAATTAGGGCTATGAGGTCTGTTTCTGTTCGCACCACCTTGGTTGTTGTTTCCTCCACCTTGGTTCGGACGATTGTTATTATCTCTGTTAAAAGGTTTTTTATCACCTCCTTGTTGGTTGTTACCACCTTGGCCTTGTTGATTTTGACCTTGTGTAGGAGCCGGACCATTATTAATCCTCTTTCTCTGTTTCTTCTTATTTGGGTCTGGTTTAGAAGGTCTCGTTTGGAACTGAGAAAGGTCTATTTTTTCTGTAGAGACAATTTTTGGTCCATCTAGTTTTTGATAAACCGTTTTAATTTTTTCAGGCTCATCAAATTTCACAGAGGTGGTTTCTTCTTTTACTGGAGCTTTAGGTTGCTCTTTTTTCACTTCTGGCTTTGGAAGTTCTTTTTTCTCAAATTTTGGAGCCTCTTGTTTAGGTTTTTCTTCTTTTTTAGGAGAAGGTTTTGGTTTATTAGATTCTATTTTACTTAAATCAATTTTATCCAAAACTTTAAGTTCCACAGGTTCCTCTTTTTTAGGCTCTTCTTTTTTAATTTCTTCCTTTTTCGGTTCCTCTGGAGCGATTACTGGCTCTACAGCAGGAACTTCTGCCTTAGGTTTTTCTAATTCTATTTTACCCAAAACTCTAGCTTCACCGATAGATGGAGCTTTCGCTTTGATCACTTCTGGTTTTTTAGGTTCAATTTCTAATTTTTCTTCTGGAACCTTAGAAATTACTACCTCATGAGAAGCTTTACGCTGTTCGCTATCTCTAGCAAACTCCGCTTCTAATGCTGCATATGCCGCTTCTTCTAATTGAGCGTTTGGATTGCTTTCTACTTCGAAGCCTCTTGATTGTAGAAATTCTACTAATCTAGACATCGAGATATTAAATTCCTTTACCGCTTTATTTAATCTAATTTTTGGCATTGATTGTAAATTGCTTTTAGGCTATTAAGCCAAATTATTTTTTTTATAAAATTAAAGATATTAATCTTCGAATTCTGCTTTTAGAATTCTTTTTACTTCTTCTATCGTTTCTTCCTCTAAGTCTGTCATGTTTACTAGCGCTTCTGTATCTTTATCTAATACACTTTTCGCAGTTTCTAAACCTACTTTCTTAAACTCAGCAATAATCCAAGCTTCGATTTCATCGTCAAATTCTGTTAATTCCACATCATCATCTGCTTGTTTTTCTCTGTAAACATCTATTTCAAAACCAGATAACCAAGATGCCAATCTAATGTTTTGACCTTGTTTACCGATTACTTTAGAAATTTCTTCTACTGGCGTGTAAACTAATGCGTAGTTTTCATCTTCATTGATTTCTACTTTATTAATCGTTACATTACCAAGTGCTCTCTTCACAAGAATTTCAGAATTTTTAGACCATTGAATAACGTCTATATTTTCATTTCTCAATTCTCTTACTACACCATGAATTCTAGAACCTTTCACCCCAACGCAAGCTCCAACTGGGTCTATTCTATCATCATAAGCATCTACCGCGATTTTCGCTTTTTCACCAGGAATTCTCACTACTTTTTTCAAAATAATAGTCCCATCTTGAATTTCTGGAATCTCAAGTTCTAATAACTTTTCTAGGAATTTAGGAGCAGTTCTAGAAACGATAATTTGAGGCTTAGAACCTTTGAAATCCACAGTTTCGATTACCGCTCTTACATTATCTCCTTTTCTGAAAAAGTCAGAAGGAATTTGGTTTTCTTTTGGTAAAATGTATTCATTACCTTCGTCATCTAGCAAAATTACATGTTTATGACGAATATGGTGCACTTCACCAATGGCCAATTCACCAATTCTATCTTTAAATTGCTCATAAAGCATTGCATTGTTATGCTCTTGCAATTTAGTTGCTAGAATTTGTTTAAGGGTTAAAATATTTCTTCTTCCCAGTTGTGCTACAGGAATTTCTTGAGTATATTCTTCACCTACTTCGAAAGTAGGGTCTATTTTTTTCGCTTCTGAAATTTCTATTTCTAAATCATCATCTTCTGACATTTCATCTTCCACAATTGTTTTATTTAGAAATATCTGAAAATCTCCTTTATCAGGGTTTACAATTACGTCAAAATGGTCATCAGAATCATATCTTTTTCTCAAAAGAGTTTTCAATGAATCTTCAATGATGGCCATTAAATCAATCTTACTAATCCCTTTTTCGTCTTTAAAATCACCAAAGGATTCAATCAACGCTAAATTGTCCATTTTAATTTTTTTATATTAATTTTAATGTTATTTAAACCATTTTTAGCCCTAAAAAGACTAAAATTTAATGACTACAAGAGCCTTTTTTATCTCAGCATAAGGAATTTCTTTGTTCTCTACTACATCTTCTTTTCCTTTTCCTATTAATTTAGGCCTTCTGTATCTTAACACAATGGTTACTTTATCTTCATCTACCGCTACTACTTCACCTTGTATTTTCTCATCAGAATTCAGAAGTACTTCTATCTCTCTGCCCATGTTTTTCTTAAACTGACGAGGAAGCTTCAATGGCTCGCTTAATCCCGGACTCATCACTTGTAAAGAAAAATCATGCTCTTCTCTGTCAAGATTAAATTCTATTGCTCTACTCGCATCTAGACAATCCTGAAGACTCAAACCTTCATCTCCATCTAAAATTACCGTAATATCATCTCCTGCAGAAATCTTTAAATCAACGAGATACAGGTCTTTTCTAGTTTCTAAAAACTCATGAACGAGTTGTTCTACTTTTGCTCTAAAATCCATAATCACATTTGAGGTTACGCTACGAAAAAAGGCTTTCTTTCGAAGCCTTCTCATTTCTTTTCCGTTAATCCGTGGCAAATATACATAATAATTTTCAATTTTACAAAGATTGTTGGTTTTCAAAACATTAAGAATTTACCTTAGAACTCAAAAATTCATTAACTTTGTGCCGTTTAAATCTCCAGGAGTAAACTTGAAGATTACTCAAAAAAATTAACATTAAAAGTGTTAAAAAGTCTTAAAGTCATTATTTTGGAATAAAAATTGATGCTATCTATCGGAATTTAGATGTATTTAGAAATTTTTTATTCTACATTTGTAAATGAAAAATTATGGGTAAAAGCTACGAAACTATTTTCGAAAATAATAGAAAATGGGTTGAAGAAAAACTAGGTCAAGATGCTGATTTTTTTAAAAAATTAGCAGAAGGTCAAAGTCCAGAATATCTTTACATAGGTTGCAGCGACAGTCGTGCAACCGCCGAAGAATTAATGGGCATGAAACCCGGCGAAGTTTTTGTGCATAGAAATATTGCCAACTTAGTGAATACCCTAGATATGAGTTCTACTGCTGTCATTCAGTATGCAGTACAACATTTAAAAGTAAAACACATTATTGTGTGTGGCCATTATGGTTGCGGTGGTGTAAAAGCAGCGATGACGCCTCAAGATTTTGGATTAATGAATCCTTGGCTAAGAACCATCAGAGATGTTTACAGATTGCACCAAGAAGAATTAGACGCGATAAAAGACGAGCAATTACGCTATGATAGATTGATTGAACTGAATGTTCAAGAGCAATGCATCAACGTTATTAAAATGGCTTGCGTACAAGAAAGATATATTTTAGACCACTATCCTATTGTTCACGGTTGGGTTTTCGACCTCAAAACAGGGAAATTAATTGACTTAAATATAGATTTCGAAGAAATATTGAAAAATATTCAAAAAGTTTATGACCTAACCAATTCTGATTGGGTGATGAGCAGAAAAAATAATAAAAACTTCTAAGAAAGTTTACGATATGAAGTATTTGAGCATTTTTGTTCTGGCAGTTTTCATCAATTTTACAGCTTTACCAAGTATCGCTGTGATATTTGATTGGGAAATTCCTACGCTCAATAATAATATTTCAGAAGAAGAGGTTAAGAATAATCTCGCCAATTATAACGAAAAGTTTCCCCCAAAACCTTACAATTTCAAAGATTTTATGGGAGTTTTCTTTTCTGATAAAAAAATCAGCAAATACATTCTTAAGGACGATTCTATTCACCTAAGTCCTTTCAAATCGATATTTTCTCCGCCACCAGAAGTTTAATTTCTAAAATTTCATAGGAAAATTATGCCTTTTTTTCAAAAAAATGGGCTATTCCTTGACGCTTTTTAACAAATTAAATTTTCAAACATTAGAATTGATTACTTACATCTAAGTAATTGATTGTAAACACATATCGATATTCATACAATGAAAAAAACAAACACTTTATTCGGCGGAATAAAAGAAAATATTCCTTCGGGAATTGTAGTATTTCTCGTAGCATTACCACTCTGTTTAGGTATTGCATTAGCATCTGGTGCACCACCACTTTCTGGAATTTTAGCAGGAATTGTAGGTGGAATCGTAATAGGATTCATCAGCAATTCTCCTATTTCCGTTTCTGGACCAGCTGCAGGTTTAGCAGCCATCGTTTTAGGAGCCATCACTGATTTAGGAAGCTTCGAATTGTTTTTAACTGCAGGTTTAATTGCAGGTTTTATACAATTGGCACTTGGTTTTCTAAGAGCAGGAAGTATTTCTAACTATTTCCCCAATAACGTTATCGAAGGAATGTTAGCCGGAATTGGAGTCATTATTATTTTAAAACAAATTCCTCACGCTTTAGGTTACGACAAAGATTTTGAAGGCAATCAACAAATTTTTGACGGCTTTAATTTATCTGAATATTTATCAGGATTAGCAAACGCCATCACACCAGGAGCGGTTTTGGTAACGATTATTTCATTAGCTATTCTTATTACTTGGGAAAGAGTAAATTTCCTCAAAAAAATAAAACTTTTACCGGGAGCTTTAGTAGCGGTAATTGTTGGGATTTTATTCAATGAAGTTTTTAGAGGAAGCGCTCTAGAAATTTCTAGTGAACATTTGGTTACGCTTCCGGTTCCGCAATCGGTAGATGATTTTAAAAACTTAATCACTTTTCCAGATTTTTCAGGATTTCTGAATCCTCAAGTTTGGATTATTGGTGCAACTATCGCAGTAGTAGCTTCCATAGAAACATTATTATGTATAGAAGCTGCAGATAGAATGGACGTACACAAAAGAATAACAGATACTAACTTAGAGTTGAAAGCACAAGGTATTGGCAACTTAGTTTCTTCTTTTATTGGAGGTTTACCTATGACTTCGGTGGTAGTGAGAACTTCTGCAAATGCTAATGCTGGTGCAACAAGTAAAATTTCGGCTATTGTTCATGGTATTTTATTGTTAGTATCTGTTTTATCTATTCCATTTTTATTGAACAAAATTCCTTTGGCGACTTTAGCAGCAGTTTTATTAATGGTAGGTTATAAATTAGCAAGTCCTGCAAAACTTAGCCATTTCTGGAGCAAAGGAAAATATCAATTTATCCCTTTCATCGCTACTATTATTGCGGTGGTAGCATTAGATTTATTAAAAGGAGTAGGAATTGGTTTAGCCATCAGTATTCTTTTCTTGCTACTTGGAAACATGAAACGCGCTTATTATTTGAGTAGAGAAGATCTAGAAAGCGCTGATGAAATCACCATAGATTTGGCAGAAGAAGTTTCATTCTTAAATAAAGCAGCCATCAAAAAAACGCTTAAAAATATTAAACCCAACTCTAGAGTGATTATAAATGCTAAGAAAACTTCTTATGTCTCTGATGATATTATCGACTTAATCTCGGATTTTGCCAATGTAAGAGCCAGAGAAGAAGATATAGAAGTGGTTCTAGAAGGATTTAAAACTTCTTACAAAGAATATGAAAACGACCAACATTCACACATTACCATCTCACACAGAAGAGTAATTTAAAAATATCATAACTTCATACCTATTAAATTAACATTGTGTCCTTTTCGGAGCCAAATTTCAGTGTTCCGAAAAGGTTTTTAAAAAAATTAAAAGAAAAAATTATGAAAGCACATACTTCAGAAACTCAATCTACGATTACCCCAGAAAAAGCACTTCTTTTTTTACAAGAAGGGAACCAAAGATTTGTAAACAATCTTAAAGTAAACAGAAACCTTCTAGAGCAAGTAAATGATACTAGAGAAGGACAATGGCCTTTTGCAACGGTACTCAGTTGTATCGACAGTAGAACTTCCGCAGAACTTATTTTCGACCAAGGTTTGGGAGATATTTTCAGCATCAGAATTGCAGGAAATTTTGCCAATCAAGATATTTTAGGCTCTATGGAATTTGCTTGTAATGTAGCAGGTTCTAAATTGGTAGTGGTTTTAGGACATACCAAATGTGGCGCTCTAAAAGGTGGATTAGATGCTCCTCAAATCGAAGGACTTGGAATGGATAATCTTAATCACCTTATCTATCATTTCGAATCTTGCATCCACGAAATCATCAAAGAAGGAGAAGAACGTTCTTCTAAAAATGATGATTTATTAGATAGATTAACGCTTTGTAATATCAAAAAAACCATCGAAGATATTCGTCACCAAAGTTCTACTTTAAGAAATTTAGAGAAAGAAGGAAAGATAAAAATTGTAGGTGCAAATTACGATGTGGAAACTGGAGTTGTAACATGGCTCTAGTTTTTGCGACTAACATATAACACAAGCGAGAATTTCTTCATATAACTTTGATTTTTAATTAACACTTTCTCGCTATAGCCCCTTAATTAGGGGCTTTTTTTGTACTTTTGATGAAATTTTCACCCTCTTGAAAAACATATCTATAATTTGGTTGCCCATTCTTTTCTATTTCTGCGGAATAGAATTGGTAGTACTTTTTACACAACCAAGCCTTTTTCTAGACCTCAATTTTTTTGGAGTCCGACTTTTATTTTTAATTATTTTTTTAGCATTTCTCTTTTTGAAAAATAAAATTTCTTCCAAAATTTTTTACTTAGCCGAAGGAATTACAATTTATGCTTTGATGACTTTTCTATACAAAGAAACTGCTGTTTTAAATACTTTAATTTTTCCAAAAGTTGACGGCTTTCTATCTCATTTAGACCAAAAAATATTCGGTTTTCAGCCTTCCATCGAATTTTCAAAACACTTTAATTCATTGTTTTTAAACGAACTATTTTACTTCGGATATTTTTCATATTACCTTTTACCATTAGCTGCTTTTTTGATTATTTATCTCAAAATTCCACAAAAGATAGAAGAATTTAGCTTCATTTTAATCACTTCATTTTTACTGTATTATTTCACTTTTATATTAATTCCAGCAGAAGGTCCACAATTTTATTTTCCATTTCCAGAAAACACGATTGAAGCCAAAGGAATTTTCGGAAATATGGTCAAACTCATTCAAAAAAATGGCGAAGTTCCCACTGCCGCATTCCCAAGTTCACATGTAGGGATTTCTTGGATAGTTATTTTTTGGTTGTATCAAAATTTCAAGAAATCAGTAAAATATTTCATTCCCTTTGTTGTTCTATTGATGTTTTCTACAGTTTACATTAAGGCGCATTATTCTGTAGATGTAGTTGCTGGATTTATTTCTGCGCCGATTGTATTTTTTCTTACCTTTAAGTTTTACAAATTTTTAAACCATAAATTGGATGTCCGTTTCAGTTAAAGAAGTCAAGACCAGAGAAGACTTAAAAACGTTTATTTATCTTCCCGAAAAAATTCATAAAAACCATAAAAATTGGCTTCATCCTTTGTATATGGATGATGAAAAATTCTTTGACAAAGACAAAAATTCACTCTTTAAGCACAATGACGCGACACTTTTCCTTGCATACGAAAACGGAAAAGCTGTTGGCAGAATTATGGGTATAATTCCTACCGATTACAATAAATTTCTCGGGAAAAATGACGCTAGATTTTCTTTTTTTGAATGTTTTGAAAATAAAGAAGTTTTCAATGCTTTAATTACTGCAGTGGAAACTTGGGCAAAATCTAAAAATTGTACAGAAATCATCGGACCAATGGCTTTTTCAGACAAAGAACCGCAAGGTTTTCTCACCAAAGGTTTCGAAGAAAAAGCAATGCTCGTCACCAATCACAGTTTTCCGTTTATGGTAGATTTCATCAAGGAAAATCACTACGAAAACTTTGTAGATTTAGTACAATATGACGTTCCGATTACTTCACAAATACTGAATCGTTATAAAAATTTCAACGAAAGAGTTTCTAAAAATTTAAAGATAAAAACGGTAGAATTTACCTCAACAAAAGCGGTGAAACCTTATGTAAAACCTGTTTTTGACCTCATCAACAAAACCTACACCGAAATTTACGGCTTCACAAAACTTACCGAAGACGAAATGACGGAATTTGCCGAACGTTTTTTGCCACTTCTTAATCCAAAACTCATCAAAATGATTACCGATGAAAACGGCGAATTGCTCGCTTTCATCATTGCAATGGCAGATTTAAGCGAAGCGATAAAAAATTCACTCGGAAGAATTTTACCTTTTGGTTGGGCAAGAATTTTATGGGCAATGAAAACTTCAAAAAGGCTTCAACTTTTGTTGGGCGCCATTCATCCGAATTATCAAAACAAAGGTCTGGATGCGGTTTTAGCAACCATGCTTTTCGGTTCTGCCTTGAAATTAGGATTCAAAAAAGTAGATTCTCATCTCATTATGAAAGACAACCTGAAAATGCGTGGCGAAATTGAGAAATTAGAAGGTTTTAACCTATATAAAGAGTATTGTATTTTTAGGAAGAAATTATGAAAATGTATTTAAAAATTATAGCTCTTAGCAGTTTGTTTGTGATTATACAAGCAATAGTTTCAATGAATACAACTTTATTAAATACATCTTGCAATAACGCAGATGATTCTATTTTTCTAGAACAATTTGGAAAATATTTTATTTATCTAAGTCTTCTAAATATTGTACTTTTTAAATTGTTTGATTTATTGAGAATCAATAAAAATATTATTTTTCTTTCATTAACATTAACAACAATTGCATGTAGTTTTCTTGTAAATTATGAAATTTTTATTGTTAGAGTCTCATGTTGGAGCACTCTTGATGAAAAAGATTTATGGCAAATTCCTCTTTTTCAATCATTTATTCCGAATATTATTTTAGGTATTCTGTATTACAAATATTTGAATAAATCTACTTCCCATTAAAAGTATTCATCGTATTATTCATTCCGGCGAAAACGAATGATAGACACGCTTTTGCGAAAACATCTATTCTGTCTTGCAAAGTTTTGAGTTCTTCTTCATTCCATTTCCCAAGAACATAATCTACTTGTTTTCCTTCGGAAAAATCTGCAGAAATCCCGAAACGCAATCTTGCGTAATTTTGTGTTTGTAAAACCTCTTGAATGTTCTTCAAACCGTTATGACCAGCGTCTGAACCTTTTTTTCTTAATCTCAAAGTTCCGAAAGGAAGTGCCAAATCATCCGTAATCACCAATACATTTTCCAACGGAATATTTTCTTTTTGCATCCAAAATCTTACCGCATTCCCAGAAAGATTCATGTAGGTATCTGGTTTAAGAACAAAAACTTTTCTGCCTTTGTATTTACCTTCAGAAATCCAACCAAAATTGGCAGATTTAAAAGGAGCTTCTAAAGTTTGTGCAATTTTTTCGGCTACTTTAAAACCAATATTATGACGCGTTTCTGCGTATTCTTCACCTTTGTTTCCTAAACCTACGATTAAGTATTTCACGTTTTTTGAATATTAATTAATGCTCGTTGAGCGCAAATTTAATTTTTTAATTTTTAATGAGATAAAATTCTGTGTAAAAGAACATTCACCTCATCTACATTTTTTACACCATCTTTTCTCATCATGAGCTGATTGCCTTCTTTACCAGATTTTTCTTTCAGTTGAGCTTCTTTAGGATTTTGACTTAAATAAGCGATAATATTTCTGAATTTTTCGCTTTGGTAAAATTTATCTTGAGGATTATCTGGGAAATACCCGAGGAAAATTCCGTTTTTCATGACGATTTTATCAAAACCTATTTCCGCTGCG
The DNA here is from genome assembly GCF_041431305.1 of Cloacibacterium sp. Arc13. Taxonomy (NCBI): domain Bacteria; kingdom Pseudomonadati; phylum Bacteroidota; class Flavobacteriia; order Flavobacteriales; family Weeksellaceae; genus Cloacibacterium; species Cloacibacterium sp. Arc13. The sequence continues at coordinate 393,839 of NZ_JASMRM010000001.1, read as the reverse complement.
AGCCATTTTAACTCAACAGATTTTAACAAATTTATTGCTTCTTTTGGTAGATTCCCAAATCTATCAATCAATTCATTTTCAAATTTTTGCAATTCATCTTTAGATTGAATTTCTGCTAATTTTTGGTATAATGAAAGTCTTTCTTCCGTAGAATTCACGTAAGAATCTGGCAACATCAACTCAAAATCAGTGTCAATATTAACTTCTTTCTGAGATTTGAATAATTTTTTACGGTCTTCTTCATTCTCAAATAAATCTTGGAAATCATCTTCATTTTGCAATTCTTCCAAGGCTTCCTGCATCAATTTTTGATAAGTTTCAAAGCCCATTTCATTGATAAAACCACTTTGTTCCGCTCCCAATAAATCTCCAGCTCCTCTAATTTCCAAATCTTTCATCGCAATTTGGAAACCGCTTCCCAAATCCGAAAATTGCTCTATCGCTTCCAAACGTTTTCTGGCATCCGAAGTCATCATATCAAACGGTGGCGTAATCAGATAACAAAACGCTTTTCGATTGCTTCGTCCAACTCTACCTCGCATTTGGTGCAAATCTGCCATCCCAAATTTCTGCGCATCATTAATGAAAATCGTGTTCGCATTCGGAACGTCTACTCCAGATTCTACAATCGTGGTAGAAACCAAAACATCATATTTTCCTTCCATAAAATCGAGAATTCTGGCTTCCAATTCTTTTCCGTCCATTTGTCCGTGGCCTGTAATGACTCTCGCATCTGGAACCAAACGCTGAATTAAACCTGCAATATCTTTCAGATTTTCAATTCTATTATTGATGAAATAAACTTGTCCGTCTCTTTGAATTTCATAAGAAATCGCATCTCTTAGAATCTCTTCATTAAATCCAATAATTTGTGTATCAACTGGTTGACGATTTGGCGGTGGCGTTTTTATCACCGATAAATCTCTTGCAGCCATCAAAGAAAACTGAAGCGTTCTTGGAATTGGTGTTGCTGTTAAAGTCAAGGTGTCAATATTGGCTTTTAACGTTTTGAGTTTATCTTTTACATTTACCCCGAATTTATGCTCTTCATCAATAATTAAAAGACCTAAATCTTTGAATTCTATATCTTTTCCTACCAATTGATGCGTTCCGATGACGATATCAATTTTACCATTTTTGAGTCCTTCTTTGGTTTCATTTTTCTGTTTGGCAGAACGGAAACGGTTCAAATAAGAAATGCTGACAGGAAAATCTTTCAATCTTTCTTTGAAACTTCTGTAATGTTGAAACGCCAAAATCGTGGTAGGAACTAAAACTGCGACTTGCTTTCCATCGGTTGCCGCTTTGAACGCTGCACGAATTGCCACTTCCGTTTTTCCGAAACCTACATCTCCACAAATCAATCGATCCATTACACCATCATTTTCCATGTCATTTTTTACATCTTGCGTTGCTTTTTCCTGATCTGGAGTGTCTTCGTAAATGAAACTCGCCTCTAATTCGTTCTGCAAATAAGAATCTGGCGAAAACGAAAAACCTTTTGCTGTTTTTCTCTGAGCATATAATTTGATGAGATCAAATGCAATTTGTTTAACTTTTGCTTTGGTTTTTTGCTTTAAAGTTTTCCAAGTTGGAGAACCAAGTTTATTGAGAACGATTTCTCTTCCATCTGGACCGTTATATTTTGAAATTTTATGAAGTGAATGGATAGAAACGTAGAGCAAATCGTTGTTTTTATACGTCAATTTGAAACATTCCTGCGTTTTCCCATCATTGGTAACCTTCACCAAACCCATAAATTTCCCAATTCCGTGGTCAATATGCGTGATGTAATCGCCTACTTTCAGAGACATTAAATCTTTTAGCGTTAATTGCTCAGATTTGGCAAAAGAATTCTTGGCTTTATATCTTTGGTAACGGTCAAAAATCTGATGATCTGTATACACCGAAACTTTTAGTTCGTAATCTACAAAGCCTTCATGAAGCTCAGATTTGAAAGATTTAAACGGTAAATCGTGATTCAGTTCCTCAAAAATACTCTCTAATCTTTCCTTTTGTTTTTCCCCTGAAAAAGAAATCCATGTTTCATAACCTTCCTCTTTTTTTTCTTTTAAATCTTCGGCAAGAAGCTCAAAATTTTTGTGGAAAGTGGGTTGTGAAGTTTGATTAAGTTGGAGAATGGTAGAGTCGTAGAGTTGTAGAGATTGAGAAGTGAAATCAATCGTTTTAAATTTTTGGAAATCTTCCAAAAATATTTCATCAGAAACGAAAAGAATTTCTGGTTTTTGGTGCTTGATTTCTTTGCTTAGCGTTTCAAATTTCTGCTCTGCTTTCTCGTAGAAATCTTTGAGTTTTTTTTCGGTGAGATAAGCATTTTTAGTCACAATGAAACTATCTTTTGGCAATAAATCCAATAGAGAAACCTTGCTTCCCGAAACCGCAAAATTCATATTAGAAACCAATTCAAAGTCATTGACTTTTCCTGTGGAAAGTTGAGTCTCGATGTCAAATTCCTTAATACTTTCTACTTCATTCCCGAAAAAGGTAATCCTAAACGGTTTTTCGTAAGCGTAAGAAAAAACATCTACAATTCCGCCACGAACCGAAAATTCTCCAGGTTCAGAAACGAAATCGGTATAATTAAAATTAAATTGATTGAGTAATTCTTCCGTAAAATCAAAATCCAGTTGGTCGCCAACTTTTATCGTGTGAGAAATCGCTTTGAAATCTTCCTTTTTCAACACTTTTTCTGAAAGCGAAGAAGCGGTGGCAACGATAATTTTTTTCTTTTTATCAAAATTCAAACGATTGAGCACTTCGGTTCGTAAAACGATGTTTGCATTTTGAGTTTTCTCAACTTGATAAGGTTCTAAATGCGTTTCAGGAAAATACAAAACGTTTTCTTCGCCTATCATTTCCTCTAATTCCGAAGTAATATAATTGGAAGATTCTTTATCGTCAATAATAAAAAGAACATCTTTTTTCTGCGTAAGAAATAATTCTGCCACCAAAATAGATGGAACAGAACCTGCAAAACCTTTCACAGAAATATGTTGGTTTTGGTCTAAATTCTCAAAAAGTTCTTTTCCAAAATTCTTTCTTAAAAACTCAGGAATAAGCGTTTGGCTAATATTTTTTAGCATTGTAATATCATAAAATTGTAATTTTTTTCATCATTTTTCAAAAATTGATAAAACGACAAAAGCGATTTCGGGTTGCTCCGAAATCGTTTGACGGTGCAAAGATAGTTTTTTCAAAACTTATTTTTAACTTTGGCAAATGATAAATTTCTTAAAGAAAAGCATCGCCAAAATTTGGGCGAAAAACCATGTTGCCAAAACAAAAGACTTCAAAAATAACGCCGAAGTTCTTCAGGAAAAATTGTTATTAGACTTGGTCAAAAAATCCGAAAAAACACTTTTCGGACTTCAGCATAACTTTTCGGAAATTAAATCGGTAGAAGATTTTCAGAAAAACGTGAAAATATCTGACTACGAAGACCTAAAACCTTTTGTAGAAAAAGTAAAACACGGCGACAAAAATATTCTTTGGCCAGAAAAACCAGAATATTTCGCGAAAACTTCTGGAACCACTTCTGGAACGAAATATATTCCTTTGACCAAAGAAGGAATGGACTACCAAGTGAAAGCGGCGCAATCTGCACTTTTCCATTATATTGCGCAAAAAAATAATGCCGATTTTGTAAACGGAAAAATGATTTTCTTGCAAGGTTCGCCAGAACTGGAAGATATTAACGATATAAAAACGGGCCGACTTTCAGGAATTGTAGCGCATCACATCCCAAAATATTTGCAAAAAAACAGATTGCCGAGCTACGAAACCAATTGCATAGAAGATTGGGAAACCAAAGTAGATAAAATTGTAGAAGAAACCGAAAAGGAGAACATGACTTTGATTTCGGGAATTCCGCCTTGGTTAATCATGTATTTTGAAAAGCTCATCGAAAGAAATGGCAAAAAAATAAAACAATTGTTCCCGAATCTTCAGCTCATTGTAACTGGCGGTGTAAACTACGAACCTTACCGTGAGAAAATGGAAGAATTATTGGGCGGAAAAGTAGATATTATCCAAACATTCCCTGCAAGTGAAGGATTTTTTGCTTTTCAAGATGATTATGAAAAAGAAGGACTTTTACTACAATCGAATCACGGAATTTTCTACGAATTTATTCCGCTAGAGTTGTATGGTAAACCAGATGCACCAAGATTAACCTTGAAAGAGGTAGAACTCAATAAAGATTATGCGTTGATTTTGACGACAAATTCTGGACTTTGGGCTTATTCTATTGGTGATGTGGTACGTTTTATTTCTAAAAATCCACATAGAATTTTAGTTTCTGGAAGAACCAAACATTTCACCTCAGCTTTTGGGGAACACGTAATTGCTTTTGAAGTGGAAGAAGCAATGAAAGCAACCGTAGAAAAATTCCCAGCGCAAATTACGGAGTTTCATCTCGCGCCAAAAGTAAATCCCGAAAATGGAGAATTGCCTTATCACGAATGGTTTATAGAATTTGAAAAAGAACCAGAAAATATAGAAATTTTCCGTCAAAACCTAGATGGAGAAATGCGCAAAAGAAACACGTATTATGATGATTTGATTTCTGGAAATATTTTGCAAGCTTTGAAAATCACCAAATTGCAGAAAAATGCCTTCCAAGAATATGCAAAATCTGAAGGAAAACTGGGCGGACAAAATAAGATTCCTCGTTTGGCGAATGATAGAAAAATTGGTGAGTTTTTAAAGAATTTTAAAATCTAATTACTCACTCACAAACTTCAATCCTACAATTGAAATAATTAAAGTTGACACAAAAAAGATGCGCCAAAATGTGGCTGGTTCGTTAAAGAAAAAGATTCCCATCAAAACGCTTCCTACCGCTCCAATTCCTGTCCAAACTGCGTAAGCTGTACCGATTGGCAAACCATTTTCGCCAGAAATAGCTTTGTACATCAGAAACATTGAAAGAAAAAGGCAAACTGCAAATCCAGACCACCAATAGAGGTTTTCTTTACCTGTGGTTTCTTGTGCTTTTCCTAAACAAAATGCAAATGCAGTTTCGAATAATCCTGCGATGATGAGTATTAACCAATTCATTGCACAAATATAGACTTTAACTATTAAAAAAATATTTCTATTTCTTTTATATTTGCTCAATGATTTCTCTTGAGCCCATTAAAACTCAAAAAAAAAAGAGTTCCGAAACTTACTTACCGGAAGATTTTTTCTAATTCTAGCGTTTAGAATGCTCGCCACGTTATTAGGATGGTGGGTTTATCAGCTCACCAAAGATCCATTTTCAATTGGTTTGATAGGACTTTCGGAAGTTATTCCTGCAGTTTCTACAGCTTTGTACGCTGGTCATGTTATCGACATGAACGAGAAAAAAAGAATGCTTCTCTTGTGTACTTCGGGATATTTTGTGCTGATTGCGTTGTTATTAATTCCTGCATTTTACGCATCTAATCTTCTTTTTACAGGTCACGAAATCACGTATTACATCTACGGAATTATATTTTTCACAGGAATTTGTAGGGCTTTCATCGGCCCGATTGTTCCGGTAATGATTCCCAAAATTGTGGGACAAGAAAAATTAGCAAACGCCATTACCTTAAACCAAGCGACTTTTCTTACCGCATCCGTTTCAGGGCATGCTATTGGCGGATTTCTCATCGCGCTCATCACGATAAAATGGACTTTGGTAGTCATTTTATTTTTGATTTTATTGGCATCCTTATTTTTCTTTCAAATCAAAAAACAACAGTCAGAATATCATAAAAATGAGTTGCAAGTTTGGGCTTCTATGAAAGAAGGAATCACTTACATTTATAGAACGAAAGAAATTTTAGGAGCGCTTTGTTTAGATATGTTTGCCGTTCTTTTTGGCGGTGCAGTTGCCATGATTCCTGTTTTCGCAAGTGATATTTTAAAAGTAGGAGCTGATGGTTTCGGGCTTCTCAACGCTGCATCAGATATTGGTTCTATGATGATTATTGTAACGCTTTCTTTCATTCCGTTAAGAAAAAATCAGGGCAAAATTTTAATCGGTGTAGTGGCTGGATTTGGTTTGTGCATCATTGGTTTCGGCTTGTCAAAACTCTACTGGTTGTCTTTCTTATTCCTTATGTTGAGCGGAATTTTTGACGGAATTTCTGTCGTGATTAGAGGAACCATCGTACAGTTGAAAACTCCAGATCATATCCGAGGAAGGGTGATGAGTGCAAATTCTATCTTCATTATGTCTAGCAACGAAATGGGACAATTTGAAAGCGGTGTTGCTGCGAAACTTTTAGGCGTGATAAGATCAGTCGTTTTTGGAGGAACCATGACCGTTCTTATTGCACTTTTTGTAGGGAAATTTGTTCCAAAATTGAGAAAAATGGAATATTAAAAAAGCCTAGCATTATTTTTTAAAAAGTTTAAATATCAATAAGTCAAAAACTTATCAACATTCGGAATTTCGTCTCATCTTCCATTAACAAAGCATTTGCAGATTATTATCCGCAAAAAGAAGATTTAACCTCAAAAAAATTTTAAAAATTCTATCTTTGTGCAATGGCACAGAAGGAAACATTATCAAGTTTAACACATGGTAATTTCGCGAAGGAACTTTCTATTTCAGCAGGCAAAATGCCGCCTAATGCAGTTGAATTCGAGAAATTGGTTATTGGAACTTTTTTGATTGACAAAAAAGGATTAGATTATTCTATAGACTTATTAACTCCCGAGGTTTTTTACGACCCGAGACATCAAGTTATTTTTTCTGCAATTTTAAAATTGTACGAAAAAAACGAGCCTGTAGATTTAATGACCGTAATCCAAGAGCTCAAAAAAGAAGAAAAACTAGGTTTTGCTGGAGGTGACCATTACATTATAGACCTTACCATGGGCGTTTCTTCGAGCGCTCACATAGAATATCACGTTCGTGTAATTCTAGAAAAATTCATTCTCAGAAGTTTGATTAATGTTTCTGCGAATGTAATCGACAGTTCTTATAAGGAATCTACAGACGTTTTTGAATTGCTGGACAAAGCAGAACAATCTTTTTTCGAAATTACCAATGGAACCATCAAAAAAGGTTTTGACACCGCAAATTCCTTGGTAAAAGAAGCGATTGATAAAATTAAGTCTTTAAAAGACAAAGAAGGACTGTCTGGTATTCCATCAGGATTTAGAGATGTAGACAAAGAAACAGGAGGATGGCAAAGTTCTGACTTAATCATCATCGCGGCACGTCCTGCAATGGGAAAAACCGCATTTCTACTTTCTATGGCGAGAAACATCACTGTAGAACACAATATTCCGATGGCGCTATTCTCTCTGGAGATGGCATCTGTACAACTTATCACAAGGATGATTGCCTCAGAAACGGGAATTTCTTCTGAAAAATTGAGAAAAGGACAAATGTCTGAAGAAGAATGGCAAAGACTATTCTCAAACGTAGCCGCTCTTGAAAACGCTCCACTTTATATAGACGAAACACCTGCACTTTCAGTATTTGATTTCCGTGCAAAATGCAGAAGACTGGTAATGCAACATGGCGTAAGAATCATCATGGTGGATTATTTACAGTTGATGACCGCAAATTCCGGAGGAAAAGGTGGCGGAAACAGAGAGCAAGAAATTGCAACGATTTCTCGTTCATTAAAAGCGATTGCAAAAGAATTAAACGTTCCTGTTATTGCACTTTCTCAATTATCCAGAACCGTAGAAACCCGTCCAAATAAGAGACCTCAACTTTCGGATTTGAGAGAATCTGGAGCAATTGAGCAAGATGCAGATATCGTTTCTTTCATCTACAGACCAGAATATTATAAAATTGACACTTGGGAAGACGAAACTCCTTCTGCGAACCAAGCAGAACTTATCATTGCGAAGCACAGAAACGGTTCTATTGCAGATGTAAGATTAAGTTTCCACGGAAGCTTAGCCAAATTCTCAGATTTAGACGTTTTCGGAAGCTATCATTCTTCTGGTTTTGCGCAACAGGATGAACCAAGCGGTTTTGATAAATTGCGAGTTTCCATAGATCCAGGTGCAGCATTTGGCTTACCAGATAACGGAAATATTTCTGGTTCTGCCATGAATGACGATGACGATGATGCTGAAATGCCGTTCTAAAAAATGGAAAATCGAAGATTCGTAAAATTGTAAAAGTATATTTTTGCTCACGATTTTACGAATTTTCAGTTTCACGAATTTACTTACATGAAAATCGAAATTTACACAGACGGCGCTTGTAGTGGCAATCCTGGAAAGGGTGGCTATGGAATTCTCATGCGTGTTCCTGAAAAAAAATATCAAAAAACTTTTTCCGAAGGTTTCCGTTTGACCACCAATAATAGAATGGAACTTCTCGCGGTGATTGAAGCACTTGAAAAGTTAAAAAATCCCGAGGAAAACGTTCATGTTTTCACCGATTCTAAATATGTAGCTGATGCCATCAACCAAAATTGGATTTTCGGATGGATAAAAAAAGGCTTCAAAAATGTGAAAAATCCTGATTTGTGGCAAAGATTTATTCCGCTTTTTAGGAAACATAAAATAGAATTTCATTGGATAAAAGGTCATGCTGGTCATCCTGAAAATGAAATCTGCGACCAACTCGCTGTAAAAGCTTCTCAATCATCGAATTTAAAAATAGATGCTTTTTTTGAAAATCAAAAAGAGGGCGGATTGTTTTAAATCTGAATAAAGATTATAGTCAATTTCTTTAGCAGAATTCTGCCTATTCTTTTCAAAATCCTTACATTTGAAATGTAGTTTTACAGACTTTCTAATTTCAAATCTCAATTTTTAAAATGATAAAAACAGATGTATTGGTAATTGGCTCAGGAATTTCGGGACTTTCTTACGCCATTAAAATTTCTGAAAAATTACCAGATGCTAAAATCACCATCGTCACCAAAGCTGAGGAAGACGAAACCAATACCAAATATGCTCAAGGTGGTTTAGCAGTAGTAATGGATTTAGACACTGATAATTTCCAGAAACATATAGATGACACGATGCGCGCTGGAGATTACGAAAACAATAGAGAAGTGGTAGAAATGGTTATCAAAGAAGGACCAGACCGTTTCCGTGAGATTGTAGAATGGGGCGTAAATTTTGACAAAAAAGAAGATGGCGAGTTTAAACTCGGAAGAGAAGGTGGTCACACCGAATTTAGAATTGTTCACCATAAAGATATTACAGGTGCCGAAATAGAACGGGCACTTTTAGAATATTGCAACAAATCTCCGAATATAGAAATTCTTGATTATCATTACGTTATTGATTTAATCACTCAACACCACATTCCCAATAAAAACTTTGATTTAGAAAATATTTCTTGTTATGGAGCTTATGTTCTAGACCAAAAAAATAAAAAAATAAAGAAAATTACTGCAAAAGTAACCATGGTAGCAACAGGAGGAGCTGGTCACGTTTATAAAAACACCACTAATCCAAAAATTGCCACAGGAGACGGAATCGCTTTTGTTCACAGAGCTCGCGGTAAAGTTTCTAACATGCAATACATTCAGTTTCACCCTACTGCAATGTATTCTAAACGAGACGGAATGCTATTTCTCATTTCGGAAGCAGTACGCGGTGATGGCGCAAAACTCAGAACCAAAAATGGTGAGAAATTCATGCATAAATATGATGAGCGAGAAGAATTAGCTTCGCGAGATATTGTAGCAAGAGCCATTGACAACGAAATGAAAATTTCTGGTGATGAATATGTAGGCTTGGATTGTAGAGAAATGGATAAAAAAAAGTTCATAGAACATTTTCCTAATATTTATCAAAAATGCATGGATGAAGGAATTGATCCATTTAAACAACTGATTCCTGTGGTTCCTGCAAGTCATTATTTAATGGGTGGAATCGTGGTAGATAAAGACGGACAATCTTCTATCAAAAATCTTTTCGCTGTGGGAGAATGTACCAACTCTGGATTGCACGGTGCGAATCGACTCGCTTCTAATTCACTTTTGGAAGGTTTAGTTTATGGTCATAATGCTGCAATGAAATCTGTAGAATTGCTTCACAAGGACGAATTTAATTACTTCGACCTCGAAAATGTACCAGAATGGAATGAAGAAGGCATGAAAGTAATGGAAGAAAAAGTGCTCATCACTTATCTCAGAAAACAACTTCAAGAAATGATGAGTGATTTGGTAAGCATCGTAAGAAGCAACGAAAGATTGCAACTTGCTCAAAAAAAACAAAGAGAAATCTACGAAGCGGTTACAGAATTGTATAATTATTCAGTAATTTCGCCAGAATTATCAGAATTAAGAAATCTGGTGAATGTTTCTTACCTTATTATTAAGCATTCTTTGGCGATGAAAGAAAACAAAGGTGCTTTTTACAATAAAGATTTTGCTTAAAGATTCATCACAGATAAAAACTTGAAATTTACATCTATGAAACGTCCACATTACGTAACCGATAAAGCCTTAAAACAATTTATAAAATCTGCTTTAGAAGAAGATATTCAAAGCGGTGACCACTCTACTCTTTCAACTATTCCTAAAGAATTGGTACAATGTGCAAAACTTTTGGTAAAAGAAGACTGTATTTTGGCTGGAGTAGAATTGGCGGAAATTATTTTTAAAACTTTTGACAAAGATTTAAAAGTAGAGGTTTTTATTAAAGATGGAGAAAATGCTAAAGTTGGCGACATTGCTTTCATCGTTACTGGAAGTGCGCGTTCTATCCTTTCTACAGAAAGATTAGTGCTAAATTGCATGCAAAGAATGAGCGGAATTGCTACTTTAACTCATGAGTGGGACTCTAGACTTCTAGGAACCAAAACCAAATTGCTTGACACGAGAAAAACTACTCCAAATTTCAGAATTTGTGAAAAATGGGCAGTAGCAATTGGCGGCGGAACCAATCACAGATATGGTTTGTATGATATGATTATGCTAAAAGACAATCACATAGATTACAACGGAAGCATTACCAATGCAGTGAAAATGACGCAAGACTACCTCAAAAAAAATAAATTAAAACTAAAAGTAGAAGTAGAAACCAGAAATCTAGCCGAAGTAGAAGAAGCTGCAAAACTTGCTGGAAAAGGAATTGATAGAATTATGCTAGATAATATGGATGTAAAAACCATGACAGAAGCAGTGAAAATTATTGCAGGAAAATGCGAAACCGAAGCTTCAGGAGGAATTTCAAGAGACCAACTAAACGAAATCGCCAGAACAGGTGTCACTTATATTTCGGCAGGAGCACTTACCCATTCCGCAGAAAATATAGATTTAAGTTTAAAAGCCATAAAAAATTAAAAATAATAAAAACACGCTAATAGCGTGTTTTTTTGTATCAAATTGAAAATCAAAAACTTCATTGTGGATAAAAAATTATGGATTTCATAAAATTTTAACACTATGTTAATTTTAGTTAAAAAAAAATAATGTATTTTGCATCCCGATAAAACAATGTTTGAAATAATATAACTTTATGAAAATCAACTATTTAGGAAAGTCAAGACTTTCTGTGGTTATTGTATTAAGTGCTGCTAGTGTAGCATTTGCGCAAAAAACTAGAGATTCTATCAACTCTAAAGACATCGAACAAGTTGTTCTTACTGGGGTGGCAGATATCGCAAAGGACAGAAAAACTCCAGTTGCTGTTTCTACTATTAAAGAAGCACAAATTGTAGAGAAATTGGGTAACCAAGAATTCCCAGAAGTCCTAAACACTACTCCTTCTGTGTATGCAACTAAATCTGGTGGAGGTTTTGGAGACTCTAAAATTAACATTAGAGGTTTTGCTCAAGAAAACGTAGCGGTAATGATCAATGGGGTTCCTGTAAACGACATGGAAAACGGAGCTGTATATTGGTCAAACTGGGCTGGTCTATCAGATGTAACTTCTGCTATGCAAGTACAGAGAGGTCTAGGTTCATCTAAATTAGCTATTGCTTCTGTAGGTGGTACTATTAACGTAGTAACTAGAGCTGCTGACAAAAAACAAGGAGGAATTGTTTCTTTAGGTGTTGCTAATGACGATTACTTAAAAACTCTATTTGCTTACAATAGCGGTAAAATGTCTACAGGATGGTCTACTTCTTTCCTATTAAGTAGAACTGCTGGTAACATGTATGCTAATGGTACAGAATTCGAAGGATATAATTATTATTGGGCATTAGGTTACCAAAACGGTAAACATGATTTCCAATTTACCATTACTGGTGCTCCACAATGGCACAACCAAAGATCATCTTTCATTACTATCGCTAACTATATTAAATATGGTGGTGTAAATGGTGGTGATCCAAACAGAAAATATAACGCAGATTGGGGACTTCTAAATGGAGAGGAATACTCTATGAGAAGAAACTACTACCACAAACCAGTAATGTCTTTAAACTGGGACTGGAACATTTCTTCTGCTTCTAAACTTAATACAGTAGTATACGCTTCTTTTGGTAGAGGTGGTGGCACTGGAGATTCAGGAAGTTTTTGGAATGGGAAATTTGGAAGTAATGGCTCTCCCACTACTATTACAGCTTCTAATTTACCTAGAACAACAGATGGTTTAATAAGATTTGATGATATTGCTACATACAATAATGGTGGTGCAGTTGCTGATTTCGGACCTGGTACTGGTAGCAACATCGCGGGAAATCCTAGAACTGTAACGAATCCTGCAAATGGAAAAACTTACACTGTTACAGACGGCATAATAAGAAGGTCATCTATTAATTCTCATAACTGGTTTGGTATTATTTCTAGTTTTAACCAAAAAATTAATGATAACTTAAAACTTACTGCAGGTATTGATGGTAGATATTATTATGGTTACCACTATCAAGTAGTAAGTGACTTCTTAGGTGCTATTGGTTTCAGAGATACTACTAACAAAAATGCTATTTCTACAAGTAACCCAACTGGTCAAAGAATTATCGTAAATTCTCATGATGCTACTCCTACTTGGAATCCTTTTGGAGGAAAAATTGATCCAGAAGCAGATATGATTTCTTACTGGAATGATGGAGAAGTACTTTGGTATGGTGGTTTCGGTCAGTTAGAATATTCTAATGATAATTTATCAGCATTTGTACAAGGTGCAGTTTCTAACCAAGGTTTCCAAAGAATTGACCACTTTATCGTAGATGGAGTTTCTTTATTAAACGGAACATTAGCATCTCCAACTAACCAACCTACTGCTAAAAACCCAGCACTTAATACTAAAACTGGTTTCAAAAATTTAGTTGGTTACAATATTAAAGGGGGAATCAACTATAATATTAATGATCACCATAACGTTTTTGGAAACATCGGTTACTATTCTAAGCAACCTTTCTTAAACGCTGTTTATCCTAACAATAAAAACTTCTTAAACCCAAATCTTACCAATGAAAAGATTTTTGGTGCTGAATTAGGATACGGTTTCCGTTCATCTGCTGTAAACCTTAACGTGAACGTTTATAGAACTTCTTGGAAAGATAGATTCTTAAGAAGAGGTAATTTAAATATTCCAGATCCAAACAACCCAGGAGTAACATTTACTAACGCATATGCTAACATTGCTGGAATTACTGAAATTCACAGAGGTGTAGAAGTAGATGGTAGCGTAAAAGTAAACCAATATTTATCTTTCACAGGTATGGTTTCTGTAGGGGATTGGTATTATGAAGGAAACGCAACTGGTACTTACTTTACTGAAACAAATGAAGAAATCGCTGGAACTAGCTTTGCTGGAACCACACTTTACTTAGACAAAGTAAAAGTAGGAGGATCTGCTCAGAATACTTATGCTGCAGGTTTCGTTCTTGAACCTGCTAAAAACTTCAAATTAGATGGAACATACAGATATGTTAACAATCTATACGCTAACGTAAACCCTATCAACTTCCAAAGTCAAGCTGCCGGAAACTTAGGAGCTCTTAAACTTCCTAGTTTTGGACTTTTTGATTTAGGTGCATCTTACAAGGTAAACCTTAATGCTAAGCAATACTTTACTCTAAGAGCAAACGTTTATAACGTTTTTGATAAAGTTTACATTGCAGAATCTAACACTAACTACCAGAGCAACCTTTCTGCAGCTGATTACGCAGCTTATGGTTCTTCTGCTCCTTCTTACACAAGCTATGTACAAGCAGGAGAATGGAACGGTGTTTCTCAACAAAACCAAGTTTTCTTTGGATTTGGTAGAACTTGGGCTGCAACATTCTCATTCAACTTCTAAAAACAATTTTAGATTTTATAAATCACGAATCCCGGCTATATTTGCCGGGATTTTTTATATTTGTAACAAATAAAAAATATGGATACATTTAACATTATTAGAGAAGCTCACAAAGGTTTCGGTTATTTAATTTTAGTAGCAGCATTAGTTTTCATCGTAGCATTATTGATGGCTATGTTTGGTTATTCTGGTAAAATCAGCAAGCTATTAAAAAAATCTACCCTTTTTACCATGATTTTGTTTCACCTACAATTCTTAATCGGGATTGCTATGCTTGTTTTTTCTCCAGGATTAAAAGCAGCATTAGATAGCGGAACATTAATGAGCGATTCTTACAATAGAGTAACTTTCGTAGAGCATCCTTTTTCTATGTTAGTGGCTGCTATTTTATTAACCATTATCAACAAATATTTAAAAAAGAACGAAACCTTAGCACTAAAAGTAGTTTTCATGGGAGTTCTGGCATTGCTATTATTTGGCTACGCTTTCCCTTGGGCTAAAGTTTTCGGAGCATAAAAAAGGAAAGGTGTAAAATTGATTTAAATCATTTTATCGCAAAAGATAATTTTTACTATCTTTGTAAAAAATTTAGATAAATTTTCCATTAAACAATTTTCAAAAGGATTATTTATAACGAATTTTATTAAATATTAGATTTAAACAACATTTTACACCTTTAACTTTTTAAAAAATTTAAAACAATTTCAATTATGAAAATCGCAGTAGTAGGCGCAACCGGAATGGTAGGCCAAGTTATGTTGAAAGTTTTGGAAGAAAGAAATCTTCCTATTACAGAATTAATTCCTGTAGCATCAGAAAAATCTGTAGGAAAGAAAATCACTTTCAAGAGTAAACAGTATGACATCGTTTCTATGGAAACTGCGATTTCTATGAAACCTGAAATTGCTATTTTCTCTGCAGGAGGTTCTACTTCACTAGAATACGCTCCTAAATTTGCTGAAGTAGGTTGCACTGTGATAGACAACTCTTCTGCTTGGAGAATGGACCCTACTAAAAAATTAGTAGTTCCAGAAATTAACGCTCACGTTTTAACCAAAGAAGATAAAATCATCGCAAACCCTAATTGCTCTACCATTCAAATGGTGATGGTTCTTAATCCTCTTCATTTAAAATACAAAGTAAAAAGAGTAATCGTTTCTACTTACCAATCGGTTTCAGGAACAGGAAAAGCAGCTGTAGATCAATTGAACGCAGAAATTGCAAATGCTGTAAATCCTGGTTCTGTAGAAGTAAACGCTGTTTATCCTTACCAAATTTTCAAAAATGCTTTACCACAGTGTGACGTTTTTGATGCAGATGATTACACCAAAGAAGAGCTTAAACTCATCAAGGAACCTAAAAAAATCATGGGTGATGATTCTATTAAAATTACAGCAACTGCGGTGAGAATTCCTGTACAAGGAGGTCACTCAGAAAGCGTAAACATAGAATTTGAAAATGATTTTGACTTAGAAGAAGTTAAAAATATTCTAGCCAATACTCCAGGAGTTGTTCTTCAAGATGATGTAGAAAATAAAGTTTATCCTATGTGTTTCTACTCTGAAGGAAAAGACGAAGTTTTCGTAGGAAGAATCAGAAGAGACCTTTCTCAGCCAAACACTCTGAACTGCTGGATTGTAGCAGACAATCTGAGAAAAGGCGCCGCAACGAACGCGGTACAAATCGCAGAATATCTCATTGCAAACCAATTAGCATAAAATAACATCCCGCGAAAAGCGGGATTTTTTGTTAGAACCTTCAAACTTTTAAAATTAAATACATGGAAGTCGCTACCATCAATAAAAACAAACAAAAATTTACTTTCCAGAGAAATGTAGCCATAATAGGTGTCATTTTATTCATAGGAAAACTGATTGCATGGCATCTTACCAATTCTGATGCTGTTTTTTCAGATGCAATGGAAAGTATTGTAAATATTATTTCGGCTTTCATGGGGTTATATTCTTTGTATTTGGCAGCTCAACCAAAAGACGAAAACCATCCTTATGGTCACGGAAAAGTAGAGTTTGTGACTTCTGGTGTGGAAGGTTCGCTGATTATTTTTGCAGGAATTATGATTATTGTAGAAGCTGTGGACAGTTTGCTTCATGGCAATACTTTAAAAAAATTAGATTATGGAATTCTCATTGTCTTAGCAACTGCCATTATCAATTATTTGATGGGATACTTCTCCATCAAAAAAGGAGAAAGAGAAAATTCAGTGGTTCTTATTTCTTCAGGAAAACATCTTCAATCAGACACTTGGACAACTTTGGGCGTAGTGATCAGTTTAGTTCTAGTGTACTTTACTAAAATTTATTGGATAGATGCTGCCGTAGCTTTGGTTTTTGGTTCTTATATTATCATTGTAGGGTACAAAATTGTAAGAAAATCACTCAGTGGAATTATGGACGAAGCAGACCCAAATTTATTGAAAGCTGTAGTAGAAGTTCTCGCCAAAAACCGAAAAAAAGAATGGATTGACATTCATAACATGAAAATCCAACAATACGGGAGTGGTTTACATATCGACGCTCACATTACGCTTCCATGGTATGATACGCTTAGAGAATCTCATCAAGAAATGGAAAACATCATCAAAACTTTAGCATCAGAAACAGAAAGACATGTTGAATTTAATTTTCACATGGATGATTGTAAACCACATTCTTGCGAAATTTGTCAACTAGAATGTGCGCACAGAATTCATACTTTTAAAAAGAAAATAGAATGGACTCCTGAAAGCGTTTCCCAAGTTTCGAAACATTGTCTAGAAAACAATCCTTAATTTTTTTCAAGTTTTTTTCTGTAATAAAAAATAGGAATAATCAACAGTAAAATTACTGGTTGAATGACAAATCTTCTCACTGAAAACGTGAAAAGATAACCTACTTCCATTTTTGAATACAAACACCAAAGATAAATCGGGAAGAAAAGTAAAAACGCTATCGTCATTAAAGCAACAGCTTGCAAAGTCCATTTTTTATTTAAAAACATAAAATGAACTACAACTGCCGAGAAAAATAAATTCAACAAAAATCTTAACAAATGACTTGTAATTAATTTCACCGAATCAAAATCTGGAATTGTCGATACTTTATAATCTCCTTTGAAAAAAGCTAAAAATGGGTCGTAGAAAATTTTATCTTCTAAAAAACGCACAGAAATTAATCCTAAAATCCCTACGAAAACAAACAGCCAATTAAGAATTTTTCTCATCGGTAATGACAAATTTATTAATCCAAATTAACCATAAAACCACTACTCCTCCATAAATAATCGCAGGAAAGAAATAATCATGCGCAGGTTTAGTTAAAGCAGGAAAATCTACCACAATCACATTCAGCACATAAATTCTAAAAAGATTTAAAATATAGAGCAAAACAATTCCTGAAAAAGCGAAATAAAACGTTTTTACGCCTTTATAAAAAGCAAAGACAAACGCCAAGAACATGATCATCACCGAAACAGCATTACAACCTTCTATCATTCTAGTTGCAGACTTTCCATTAATATAGAAGAGAATAGTTTCATGAGTTGGAAAATCTTTGGTTATCGTTTCATAACCTGTTAAATTCAGTAAGAAAGCGCTTTGGTCAGAAATAATTTTGGTGAAGCCGTCAATATTTCCAGAAAATTGGTTCAAATACCATTGATACAGGAGAAATAGCAATAGCCAAATCCCCAAAAATCTAAGCAAAACCCACAGTATTTCTTTGAAATCTTTCATATTATAACAAAAATACACAAAAAATCCCTTTTCAAATTATTATATTTGCTTGGTAATGAAAAATCAAGAAATAGCACAACTTTTTTTCGAAGAATTTTTAGGCGAAAAGGCAACCGCATTTTTGGCATTGCCTCAAAGTGGTTCTGCGCGAATGAATTTCATAGGAAAATCCTCGAATGAAACTTATGTGATTACTTACAACGAAAATCTTCTAGAAAACGAAGCGTTTTTCTATTTCACACAAGTTTTTTCAGATTTAAAGTTGAACACGCCTCAGATTTTAAAAATCAACGAAGAAAGAAAACTATACATTCAGGAATTTTTAGGCGAAAAAACACTTTCTGAAATCATCACTCAAGAAGGCGAATCTGAAAGAGTAAAATCTTTGGTCAAACAAACATTAAAACATTTATTTGAACTTCAAGAAAAGACCCAAAATTCAATAGATTTTTCTAAGACTTTCGAGTACGAAAAGTATGACGAACTGCCCATTACGCATGATTTATACTACTTCAAAAATTATTTGATAGACATTCTAGAGTTGCCTTATCACAAATCTACTTTACTGAAAGAGTTCAAAAAAATTGTAGAAAAAATAGAAAATTCGGCTTCAAAATCATTGATGATAAGAGATTTTCAGGCAAGAAATATTTTGGTCAATGATAAAGACGAAGTTTTTTTCATCGATTATCAAGCGGCAATGGAAGGACCTGCTCTTTATGATGTGGTTTCTTTTCTCTTCCAAGCTAAAGCCAATTTTTCTGAAAATTTCAAAAATGAAATGCTGGAATATTACTTCTCTTTTCATCCTTTAGAACAAAGAAATGAATTAGAAAAATCTTTGAAATATTGTAAAATGATTCGTTTTATTCAGGTTTTAGGAGCCTATGGTTTTAGAGGAATTATTCAGAGAAAACCGCATTTTATCGCTAGTTTAGAACAGGGAATTCAAAATTTAGTAGAATTCACCAAAACGGAACTCGAAATGAATGAATATCCAGAACTAAAAAATTTAATTCTACAACTGAACACAACAGAAACTAAAAATAAAATTCAAAAATTAATTGATGGACAATAAACTAACCATAGACATTTACAGTTTTTCTTATAAAAAAGGTGGAATACCAGTAGACAACAGCGGAAATGGCGGCGGTTTTGTATTCGATTGTAGAGGAATTCTCAATCCAGGAAGAATTGAAGAATATAAACCTCAAACTGGTAATGACAAAGGCGTTCAAGAATTTCTAGAAACCAAAACTGAAATGCCTCAATTTATAGACCTCATCAAAAAATTAGTAAGCATTACCATCAATGATTACATCGCTCGTGGTTTTGACCATTTGCAAATAGCTTTTGGTTGTACAGGCGGCCAACACAGAAGCGTGTATTGCGCCATAAAACTCGGCGAATTTTTGCAGGAAAAATATCCAGAATTGGTAAATGTTGCAGTAACGCATAACGAACAACCTCAACTTAATTAACAATTGTAAAATCTGCAATATTCATTCTACATGATTAAGAAAGCTCTCATTTTCGCAGCAGGAAAAGGAACTCGGTTAAAACCTTTTACAGATAGCCATCCTAAAGCTTTGGCACTGGTGAATGATGTTCCTTTGCTGGAAAGAAATATAAAATATCTGGAAAGTTTTGGAGTTAAAGAATTTGTGATTAATGTGCATCATTTCGGGGAACAAATTGTAGAATTCTTAGAAAAAAACAATCATTTTGGAGCCAAAATTGATATTTCTGATGAAAAAGATGAACTTTTAGAAACAGGAGGTGGCTTGCTTTTTGCTCAAAAATATCTGGAAAACGAAGAAAACTTCCTGATTATGAATGCTGATATTCTTACTGATTTGAACATTCATGAATTGGTAAAATTCCACGAAACGCATCTTCCATTAGCTACTTTAGCGGTTTCAGACAGAAATTCTTCCCGAAAACTTTTCTTCAATTCAGAAATGGTTTTAAAAGGTTGGATGAACAAGAATTCTGGAGAAACCAAAATGGCAGAATTCAATAATAATTTTAAAGAATTGGCTTTCAGCGGAATACATTGTATTAATTCTTCTATCTTTGACAAAATAAAAAGAAGAGGAAAATTTTCTATCATGGAAGAATATTTGGATTTAATGTTTGAAAATAACATCTTAGGATTTCAGCACGAAGCCAGATTAATAGATGTAGGAAGACCAGAATCTGTGATAGAAGCAGAAAAATATTTTACATAATTTTTAAACCATTAAGTTTTCAAATAAATTTTGAAAATCGTTAAGAAATTAAGTGCATTAAGAGGATTTTCACTCTCAACTTAATTTTCTTAATTCCTTAATAAGAACTTAATGGTAAAATAAAACTAAATTTTTAAAAAAATGCTAGACGATAACGCATCAGAAGATAAAAGATTACAAGAAAGTTTAAGACAAAAAACTTGGGACGAAACCGTAACCAAAGATTCTTGGATGGTTTTCAAAGTGATGTCTGAATTTGTAGATGGCTACGAAAAATTAGCCAAAATAGGACCTTGTGTTTCTATTTTCGGTTCTGCAAGGTTAAAACCAGAAGATCCTTATTATAAAATGGCGGTAGATATTGCCAGAAAAATTACAGAAATCGGCTTCGGAGTCATTACTGGAGGTGGCCCTGGAATTATGGAAGCGGGAAACAAAGGAGCGAGAGAAGGCAACGGAAAATCCATTGGATTAAACATAGAATTGCCATTTGAACAGAATTTTAATGCTTTTATAGATAAACCTTACTCGATTAATTTCGATTACTTTTTCGTAAGAAAAGTGATGTTTGTGAAGTATTCTCAAGGCTTCATCGTTTTACCGGGAGGTTTTGGAACGCTCGATGAACTTTCGGAAGCGTTAACATTAATTCAGACGCATAAAATTGGCAGATTCCCAATTGTTTTGGTGGGAACAGAATTTTGGAGCGGACTTCTGGATTGGTTTACCGGAACTTTACTTAAAAATCATTTAATCAAAGAAGAAGATTTAAGTCTTTTCCGAGTGGTAGATACAGCAGATGAAGCAGTAGCTCATATTAAAGCTTTCTACGATAAATACTCTGTCAGTGTAAATTTCTAGAATTTGGCACAAGATTTGACATTTTTTATATACATTTGAAAAAAATACAACTTTGAAAAAAGTATTAAATAAGAAAAAAATGAAAAAATTTATAGGAATAATTGCAATAGGTTTAATCACAATGCTGATGAGTTTTACACTCTCAGATTTTTATTCTTCTATGACCAAGGTAGATTATGTAGAAGGCAGTAAAACGCTTAAATTCACTACAAAATTAAACTCTGGACACATTGCAGAAGTTTTAAAAATTAATCCTAATACTACTGCTTTTGAAGCAGAAGTGAAAAGATATGTAAATGACCATTTTGATGTATATGTAAACGGTCAAAACAAAGCGCTTACGTTTACAGGAAGTCAAGTAAATGGAGAAAGTGTTTGGGTATATTTCGAAGCGAATGGCGTTTCTGATATTTCTAGCTTAAAAATTAAAAATAATCTTTTATTAGAAGCTTATCCTAAACAACTCAACTTGGTAAATATTGCTTATAAAGGTTCACAAAAAAACATGACCTTTATGCGAGGTAAAGAAGTAAACGAAGTTTCTTTCTAACAAAAATTTTAAAGATAAAAGTAAGCCTTACAGATTTTGTAAGGCTTTTTTTACGACTATAATTGTACGAAATATTTTATCATAGTTATTAGCTTTTGGAGCAAAATCTTTAGGCTAAAAACACCTTTCTTTTTCACAGAATAGAACAAATTATTTGAGATTTCATCATCAATATTTACCAAAAAAACAGCTTCATTTCTGAAGCTGTTTTATGAATATATATGCGAAGTTAGATTTATTTTCTACCTCTTACTTTTACATTATCAAGCTCCCAAGTTGCAGAAGCTGTATCCGTAGAAGTATATTTAAATGCTACTACTACATTTTTACCTGCAAAATTAGAAATATCTAATTTACCTGAGTTTACAAATGGTGCAAACTTACTCATATCTGAGTCTAAAGTTGGGTTAAGTTTAGTCCAATTTTTAGGATCTAAACTACCTGTATAGTTATCTGTTACATAAACTTCTAACTGATCTGATTGAACACTAGCTCTACCATCAGTTTCAAAACTTAAGTAGTAATTTTTATATCCTGCAAGCGTAATTGGTTTAGAAATTAACCAGTCTTCATTGCCATTTCCGCTCATTACAACACATGGTTTTGGATTACCAAACTGTTGGATATTCCAAACAGCAGTTCCCAATACATTTACAGCAGTCCAGTTATTGGTTAATGCTCCAGAGAAATCTTCATTAAAAATGCTTTCAAATACTGGTGCTGGAGAGCCATCACATCTATTTCCATCAAAGTCTGCTCCAAGTGGATTAGTAATCCAAACTTCGTACTTACCATTAGCCTTAGTTAAAACACCATAAAGGTCTCCTTTTCCGCTATCAATTTGTCTGCTTGCAAAATTTGCAAAGCTACTTGTAGTAAGAGAAATTTTAGCTCCTGAACAATCTTCTAATGTTCTAGTAGTATTAGATGCTCCTGCATAAGTTTCTCCTAAATCATCATTAATGAATTGAAGGTCTTTAATTTTAATCCATCTTCCTACATCTCCATCAGTAAGACCCGCGATTGTTTTTTCTGTAGCCACCACTTCTGTAAAATCTGTAGTTGGGAAGAAATGTTTATAAACATCATTCGCAAGAACTCTACCTACATTTCCACTAAATAAGCCTCCTAATTGTACTTCACCCTTTACAGATCCTACATATAAATCCTTAAGATTAATTAACACTTGTTTTCCTACAAAGAATCTAGGGTCTGCATAAAGAGAAGCCATATCTATGTTTACTCTAATACCACCCGTCTTATCTTCTACATAAATGTATTTAAATAAGTTTCCTGTTTTATCGTTAGCCGTTACTTGAGCTTTAAGGTATGCATTATCAGGAATTTGAGCTAAAGCACCTGTGAAATAAGCTTTTACTTCTGCAACAGTTTTCATTGTTTTACCTGTAGTGTTGAAAGTACAAGAAGGAGTAGTACCGTCTAATCTTGCCCCTTTCATGTTAAGATCTGAAACTCTATTAATAAAAAATTGATAATCAGAATTAAATTTACTTAAAATACCTATAAAAGTACCATTTCCAGAAGGTAATTGGTCTGCAGCAAAAGAAGCATAACCACTGTTTCTTACTACTCTAGAATTTATTGGAGTAGTCATGGTAGGGTCTACAATTTGTCTATTTACAGTAGTTCCATTTGGTGCATAAATATTACAAAGTAAATTGATTGGAAATTCTGCATTATTTATTTGTACTAAAGCACCAATTAGAGGATCAACAGTAGAAGTATTCGTTAAACTTGCTAAAGTTATTACTTTAGGAACTATCTTCACTTTAGAAGCACAAGATCTTACCAAATGATTTGCTACTAATTTTTCTGGAATTCTTCCAAAAGTAGGAGTATTGGTAATGGGATCAATATTATTATAGCCAACTTGTAAAACGTTACCATATCTACCAAAAGCTAAGCCTTTTAGTTTGATGTATACTTTAGAACCTTGTGGGAAAGAAGTATAAGTACTTACAGCATCTACACTTACTACTAAACCTTGAGTAGGGTTTTCTGGCGCGTCTTGTAAATAAATCGTTTTATAAACGTTTCCAGATTCATCAGAAGAAGAAACATATCCTTCTATAATGATATCATCTGTAATGGTAGCAGTGTTATTCGCATAAGCTGTTTTTACCTCTGCTATAGTTTTCGTAGGCGTTAAAGTCTGACACTTACCTTGTAAATCTGGTGTCGAATACTCATCATCTTGTACACAACTGGTTAAAAAAACCGTAAGTGACAAAATGAAAATTCTTATAATTGAAAAATATTTTTTCATGTTTTAATATTAATGAAATTAAAATCTTAAATAAACATTAGCAAAGAAAGTAGTTCCTCTGTCATACCATAATTTCGGACCAAATAATGAAACTGGCGAAATTACATTATCTACATATGATTCTGTGAAGTTAGATTTTCTACCTTGTTCAAAACCACCTGTTACATAATCTCTATTGTTTAGGATATTGTTTACACTTAAACTAGCTCCTACTCTATATTTACCAAATAAGAAAGACTTACCAATATTTGCATTAAGCATGAATTGGTCATCAAATTTCTTTTGTTTGTTTAATGCATCTACATCACTCTGAGTTACTACTTGTCCTGTAACTGGGTGAATGTAATTATCACCAGTAGTAGGATCTGTGTAGAAGTTTGGAGTTCTGTTTAATGCAGAGAAATCTAAATATTGATCCATTAAATAATTTGCAGACATACCAAACCACCAATATTTAGGTGAGTTATATCTGAAGCTTAATGAAGCTGCTTTTTGCGGAGTTCCAGCAATTTTATAACCTTTAAGTTTTGCTGTTCCAATTTCGTCATAACCATTAGGATATAAATCTGAATCAATTGAAACATACGCAGTAGGATTATTGCTAATAGTATAATCACCGTAGCTTACTACTAAAACTGATGTTAAAGTAGGGGTAATTTTTACATCTGCAGCAAATTCTGCTCCCATATATTTTTTATCAATTCCTGATAAAATTTCTGCCACGAAAGCATCTTGTGCAGTTGCATCTGTACCTAACTGAATACCTTCTGCAAAATATCTAGAAATTTCTGTAGAATTTTTGATTGAGGTATAGTAACCCGTTAATCTTAATTTAAGAACTTGACCTCTTGTAATGTAACTGAAATCAGAAGAAGTGATTTCTTGGTTTTGCAAGTTTGGAGTTACAAAATCGTTTACTCTTGGGTTAATGAAAATCTCGTTCAATGTAGGTGCTAATGTGAAATAAGCTCCGTTTGCCACTAAGAAATTTCTACCATTAATTTTATAAGTAAGTTTACCTTTTACCCCATAGTCTTGAGAATCGTAAACATCACTTTTTCCTTTAGAATTATTTAGATAAAAATGATTTCTAAAATATCCTTCTCTAAATGACTCTGAATATGAAGAGAAACCAGATAATACCACATTCCATCTTTTTAAATCTAATTCTGTAGAAATATTTAATGCTGCTACATCTCTATTAAGAAGATAAGAATATTGTGTTCTATCGCCTTCGTAAACCCTAGTGCTTGCTCCATCTACATTAAACGGCTTATCACCACCGAATGCATCTAGATTATTAGCATACGCTGCACCTAACAAATCTTTAATTCTTCTAAAGTTATCTGATCTTAGATTTTGGTAGTTAAAGTTAACATTTAATTTCCAATTGTCTTTTAATCTGGTGTCAAAGTGAGAAACAAAATTAATGGTTTTATCTCTATTTACATCTTCTACCATGGTGTAAACAGCTCCTCTTTCAAGGTTGTTTCTGTTTGCTTCATATAAAAAGTCCCAGTCAATTTGTTGTCCTGCTTTATTTTGTCTCCAATCATAGATTCCTTTAGCATAAAGTGGTAAATATGCATTAAATTCTGCTGCTGTTATATTATATCCACCATCACTAGTATCATAAGTTGTTGGAGCAAAAATGTAGCTTGGCAATTTTCTATAATAAGTTGGATTTGGATCCGCACCGTGGAACCAATCTAATCTACTTCTAGCATCTTCGCCTTGTTGATAAGAGAAAGTAGAATTTAAATTAGATGATTTTCCGATTTTCCAATAGTGCGCCATTTGGAAAACTGGTTCGAAAACGTTTCTAATTCTAGAATTTCTTTTCTCTCCATCTTGCCATCCCCAATAAGAGTTGTAGTTTTTACCAGCTAAATCATATACTTCTTGTGTATTTGGACTGTTAGAACCTCTGTAAGTTGGTGAACCAAATGCTGTAAAGTTAAGAGCATGTCTTTCTCCTAATCTTTTTTCTACTGATAAGAAATAAGCGTATGCATCTTGATAAGTTCCTTCTATCACTCCTTCTTCTGCCCATCTTCTACTTGCAGAGAAAGAATAAGCCCATCCTTTTTTATTAAGTCCACTGTTATAAGTAGCCATCGCTCTGTGGAAATAACTTCTATTAGTAAAAGAATATGCTAATGAAGTTCCTTTTCTATAAGAAGAAGCTCTAGTATTGTAATATGTTACACCACCTAAGTTACCAAACGTGAATTCTGAAGGAGTAAGATTTTCTACATTTTCTTGGGGATATCTTGTCATATCATTAAGCCCTCCCCAGTTACTGAAATCTACTCTACCGTCATCATTTTTAGACATAGAAACACCGTTGAATAAAATATCTTCAAAACGGTTATCTACACCTCTTGGTCTAAACCAATATGCTCCTAGTTCAAATGCCGCTACATTAGCAAAAGCATCTCTACCTGAGCTTAACAAACCTACTGTAGGTTGAGTACTACCATTGTCAGAATCTTGAGTGTCAGAATCATCAATGGTAATAACTCCTAAATCTGCCATATCTAGCGAAGGAGCAAGAGAAATAGAACCTAAATCTTTTTTCTTCTCATTTGCATAAACATCAAATTCAATAATTTTGTGTTCAAAGCCCGGCTTCGAAATTGTAATGGAATAATGTCCCGGTTTCATATCCACCAATTGGAAGTAGCCAATTTTATCAGCCGTAACATCATTGTCTGAATCTCTCAAATCAACTTCAGCATTCTCTACTGGTTTGCCTTGTGCATCTTTTAGATAGGCATAAACTGTAGTTTGCGCTTGTAGTGCTGAGAAAGAAAGTATCCCAAATATTGAGATAATTGATAATTTCTTAATCATAACTTATTTTATTTTTTTCCTTCTTTACAATAGTGAACTATTGAACCTACAAATTTATGTGAAATTTCCTTTACTTTAACTTTTTTTAATCTTTTTTTCACAAAAATCAAACCTAATAATTGTCATATTTTTTTTAATAATGTTTAATATCATGCTAATCTGGCATTTTTTTGGATATATATTTGCAAATAATTATATGCGTTATTCGAACTAAATGATTTAAATTTGTAACCCACTTTTTAATTTTATAAAATGAGAAAATATTTTAGCCTTATTGCAATAGCGATTTTCTTTATAGGATTTGCTCAAAAACCACAAGTTCAGGTTAAAAGAGCTACTATTGCTTTCCTAAATGTAGAAAACCTTTGGGACACCATTCCATCTGCTGATTACATTGATGGAACCTTACCAATTAATAATCCTGCTTTCCATAGAAGCGTACCTATTGATTCTCTTAAATTTTTACCTGTAACAGAAGAATATAAAGGACAATGGAGTGACGAATTACTTATCGGAAAAAAAGTAATCAGATACCAGAACTTAGCAGATGATTTTACTCCAAAAAGTGCTAAAAACTATAATTCTAAAGTTTACCAAACTAAACTTGCGAATGAGTCAAAAGTAATCTCTGAACTAGGATACCAATACACCAAAACTTTACCCGCAATTGTAGGTTTAATAGAAGTAGAAAACAGACAAGTTGTTCAGGACTTAATTAAACAACCTGCGCTTAACAAAGTAGAATGGGGAATTGTACATTACAATTCTTATGACGCGAGAGGAATAGATGTTGCCATAATTTACCAAAAGAAAAGATTTACTGTAACAGATTCTTACAAAAAAGAAGTGGTAAATTATAATGACGAAGGAAAAAGAAGCTACACCAGAGATGTGATGGTGGTAAAAGGTTTATTAGATGGAGAAAAAGTAGCGGTTTTCATGAATCACTGGCCAAGTAGAAGTGGTGGCGAAGCTGCATCTGCACCAAGAAGAAATGCCGCTGCTGCAGTTTTAAAAGCAGAAATGGATAAAATAAGAGCCGAAGAACCAGATAGACTTCTTTTTGCAATGGGCGACTTTAATGATGACCCTGTAAATGTGAGTTTAACAAAACATTTAGGAGCTGTAGGTGACAAAAAAGAATTATCAGAAGAAAGACCTTACTATAATTTAATGTATAAAATGTTCAAAAGCGGTGTAGCATCATTAGGTTACAGAGACGCTCCGAACTTATTTGACCAAATTATCGTATCTAAAAACGCTTTATCTGATACACTTCAAAAAAATTACAGTGTTTATAAAGCTGAAGTATACGCTCCGTCTTATTTGATTACTCCAGATGGACAATACAAAGGTTATCCTTACCGTTCTTGGGCTGGAGATACTTTTACAGGAGGTTACAGTGACCACTTCCCTTCTTTAGTAGTTTTACAAAAAGAATTTACACCAGCTCAATAAGCTGTAAATAAATAAAAATTAGACCGCTTCAATTCTTTTGGAGCGGTTTTTTTGTTTTTTATCATTAACTTTACTTTAAAATAAAACCACCTCATCATGAAAAAATTAATTCTAATTATTGCTACAATATTTTTAATTATCAGTTGTAGTAGCCCACAAAATATTGCTAAAGACGCCAATAACCAGACTGCAATGAAGCCAGAGAAAAATGATGATGGAGAATGGGATTTAGACGTAATTGATACTCAATATGATTATTTCTTAAACGCCATTGCAAAACCAATGAGCTTTTACTCCGAAGAATATTTGAAATCTAGAAACACTTTCCTTGTAAACGAATGGAACAGTTATTACTATTCTGGAAGATATAGAAACATCATAGAATCTTCTATTTACTATGACCCAAATGAAAAATATGGCTTAAAATTCGAGTATAAACTTTACCAGGTTTTCGCTTATGTACAATGGAAATACGGTCTAAAACTACAAGGTTTAAGCATGACAGAAGTAAGATAATTTCTAAAATGTAGAAAACAAAAAAGGTTCAGAATTACTCTGAACCTTTTTTATTGAAATTAAAAGTGATTATAATTTATTATAATTTTCTTCTACTTTATCCCAGTTGATTACTTCAAAAAATGCTGAAACATAATCTGGTCTTCTGTTTTGGTAATGCAAGTAATAAGCATGTTCCCAAACGTCTAAACCTAGAATTGCAGGATTTCCGCAACCCACTCCTGGCATTAAAGTATTATCTTGATTAGCCGAAGAACAAACTTCTAAGCTACCATCTTCTTTTTTACATAACCAAGCCCAACCAGAACCGAATCTCGTTTTAGCAGCAGTAGAAAAATCTTCTTTGAATTTTTCAAAACCACCATAAGCTTCAATTGCAGCTTTTACATTTCCTACAGGCTCTTTGCTTCCTCCTGGAGTAAGAATTTCCCAGAAAAGAGTGTGATTAAAGTGACCACCACCATTATTTCTAATTGCAGGAACATCTGAAGCTGTTTTACAGATTTCTTCTATTGTTTTTCCTTCGTGCTCTGTACCTTTTATAGCATTGTTTAGGTTATCTACGTAAGCTTGATGATGTTTTGTATGGTGAATTTCCATAGTTCTTGCATCAATTACTGGTTCAAGAGCATCATAAGCATAATTTAATTTTGGTAATTCGAATGACATAATGTTTATGTTTTTAAATTTCTCCAAAGATAAAAATTCTCATCATACTTTCATTTATAATTTTTTTTAAAAATTTTATACTTAACATAGATGAAACCAAATATTACCTTCCTCACAAAAAAAGAACACGCAAAATGCGTGTTCTTACTTTTTTAACTAAATCTTATATTGAAAGTTTTTTATTTATTCATAGACATTAAGAACTCTTCGTTATTTCTAGTGGTTTGCATTTGTTTTTGTACAAATTCCATTGCTTCTAGAGGATTCATATCTGCTAAATATTTTCTAAGAATCCACATTCTTTGTTGCGTAACATCATCATGCAACAAGTCGTCTCTTCTGGTAGAAGAAGCAACTAAATCTACAGCTGGGAAAATACGCTTGTTAGAAATTTTTCTATCCAACTGGAGTTCCATGTTACCCGTTCCTTTAAATTCTTCGAAGATTACTTCGTCCATCTTAGAACCTGTATCAATAAGTGCAGTCGCAATAATGGTAAGTGAACCGCCGTTTTCTATTTTTCTAGCAGCCCCGAAAAATCTCTTTGGTTTATGCATAGCATTTGCATCTACCCCACCAGAAAGCACTTTTCCTGAAGCTGGCGTTACAGTATTGTAAGCTCTTGCCAATCTGGTGATAGAATCTAATAAAATCACCACATCATGACCGCATTCTACCATTCTTTGCGCTTTTGCCAAAACCAAATTCGCTACTTTCACGTGTTTTTCTGCAGATTCATCAAATGTAGAAGCTATTACTTCTGCATTTACACTGCGCTCCATATCTGTAACTTCTTCTGGTCTTTCGTCAATCAAAAGAATCATCATGTACGCTTCTGGATGGTTCGCCGAAATAGAATTCGCAATCTCTTTCAATAGCATGGTTTTACCCGTTTTTGGCTGAGCAACAATCATGGCACGTTGTCCTTTACCAATCGGAGCAAAAAGGTCTACAATTCTAGTAGAAATCGTAGCATTTTTCCCTGCTAAATTAAATTTTTCTTGTGGAAAAAGCGGCGTTAAATATTCAAACGCTACTCTATCTTTTATAAAGTCTAAATCTCTACCATTTACTTCTAAAGCTCTCTGTAAAGAAAAATATTTTTCGCCTTCTTTAGGCAATCTTACAATTCCTTTTACCGAGTCACCCGTTTTAAGTCCATAATTTCTGATTTGTTGTGTAGAAACAAATACATCATCTGGTGAAGAAATGTAAGAAAAGTCTGCTGAACGAAGGAAACCGTAGTTGTCTGGTAAAATTTCTAAAACACCTTCTACTGTTACAATATTGTCAAAGTTAAAATCTTTTTTAGGTGGATTTTCTTCGGTGTTTTCTTGGTTTCCGTGAGATTGATTTTGATTTTGGTTATTTTGAGCACCGTTTCCGTTTTGATTACGGTTTTTATTTTTTTGTTGATTTTGCTGATTCTGTTGGTGCTGTTTTTGCTTTTGCTGATTCTGTTGCTTCTGCTGATTTTGATGAGAAGCAGCTTGTGGAATTTCTGGCTCCGCTTCTTCGGTTTTTGCTACTACTGCAGTTTCTGTAGTTTCTGCAGCAACTTCTGGCTCTGTAGCTTTTTCTTCTGTTTTAGGAGCAATTCTTTTTCTTTGCTTTTTAGAAGAAGTATTTGCTTCCGCAGGTTTTTCTGCTACTTCTACTTTCGGTTCTGTTACTTCTTCAGGTTTCGCTTCCGGAGTAGTTTCTTCGAAGAGTTCTGCAGGTTTTTCTACGGTTTTAGTCGCTACTTTCTTTTTTGCAGGAGCTTTCGCTTTAGGTTTTGGAGATTCTTGTTTTTCTTCCATAGTATTTTCGGTAGCGTTAAAATATTCCTTTGTTACTTTCGGATTAGAAGCTTGGAAATCTAAAACAGCAAAGACGATGGTTTCTTCAGTACTATTTCTAGGAATTTTAACGCCTAAATCTTTTGAGATTTTGGTCAGTTCCGATAAGGACTTAGACCTTAACGTTTCAATATTAAACATAAAATATGTGAAAAAGTTGTAATAATATAAGTAATTGTAAGTAAGAAAGTTGAATCAGGCGATTCTTCTTTTTTGCTGAACTTGTTACTTGCAAATCTACACTTTTTTTGACAAATACAAAAAAATAAATTATTTTTGCACTGAAATGATACAGAGAATACAAACTATATTTTTACTGATTGTAGTATTGGCGCAAGTTGCACTGCATTTTACAGGGTTAGATGTAGCGCTTTTTGGCAGTGTTTATGTTATTGCTACCCTAAGTTTAGTATCATTTTTATTGGCTTTATTATCTATTTTCAGTTACAAAAAGAGAATGAGACAGATTCTGTTGAATAATATCAACATTTTCATAAACGCTTTGTTGACTGGTTTATTGATGTATTGGCTACTAAATTTATCTGGAGGAATAGATTTTCCTGAGAAAGGTATTGAGTTAGCATTCCCTCTGATTTCTTTGTTTGGTTTGTTTATGGCAAACATCAATATCAAGAAAGATGAGAAACTCGTAAAATCTGTAGACAGAATTCGATAAATCTTACCAACGATTTATTTTGAGTGAAAACAGTTTCGGAAACGAAGCTGTTTTTTTTTATTTCAACCCTCAAATTCTTTCATTTTCAAATTTTCAAATTAAAAAAGTGTAATTTTGCACTTTATTTTAAATATAAATGAGTCCACTAAAAAGAATACTTGCTTTTGCAAAACCTCATCAGAAATATCTTTTTTTAAGTATATTTTTCAATCTTTTATATTCCGTTTTTCAGATTTTTTCCGTTTTGGTCATGCTTCCTGTGCTACAAATGATTTTCAATGTAGACCAAGAAAAAATTACCAAACCTGTTTACAGCGGAAAGTTTTCAGAATATTTTTCTTACATCAAAACTTCTGCTTTTTACAACATCCAAGAAAGCATCACAGAATATGGCGCCATAAAAGTTTTGGCAGCACTGTGTATTATCACCGCAACTTCATTCTTGTTTAGAAATATTTCTAGATATTTTGGTTCATTCATGCTGGTGAACTACAGAGTAGGTATTACCAAAGATTTAAGAAGCAAAGTTTATCAAAAATTTCTAAAATTACCGGTTTCTTTCTTCACAGAACAGAGAAAAGGTGACATGATGAGTAGAATTTCAAACGACATCGGGAGTATCGAAAATTCTATTATGGGAAGTTTGGTAGACGTAATTAATGCGCCTTTTATGATTACAGCTTCTCTAATTACGCTATTTGCGTTATCACCAAGTCTAACCTTGTTCTCTCTATTGGTTTTCCCTGTAATGGGCGGAATCATTTCTTGGGTAGGAAAAAGTCTGAAAAGAAAGTCTAAAAAAGCACAAGAAGAACTCGGGAATCTTTTTTCTATCGTAGATGAAACCTTGAAATCATCAAAAATCATTAAAATTTTCAACGCTGATATCATTTTAAACGCTCGTTTTGAAAAAACCACACAAAACTGGAAAAATCATGCAATTGCCATGAGCCGAAGAAGAGAATTGGCATCTCCAAGTTCAGAATTTCTAGGTTCGGTAACCATTTTGTTAATCACTTGGTTTGCAGGAATTCAAATTCTAGAAAAACAAACCATGGATGCGGTAACTTTCATAGGATTCATCGCTATCTTTTTCCAAATTCTAGAACCTGCCAAAAGATTATCTGCCGCTATTTCTAACATGCAAGGAGGAATTCCCGCAGTGCAAAGAGTTCTGGAAGTTTTAGATTACGATTTAAAGGTAGAAGAAATTGCCAATCCTATTTCTATCAAAAACCTCAATCATCAAATAGAATTCAAAAATATTTCTTTCTATTACGACAAAGACAATCAAATTCTTAAAAATTTCAATTTAACTATTCCGAGAGGAAAAACAGTGGCTTTGGTAGGACAATCAGGAAGCGGAAAAACCACGATTGCGAATCTTTTAGCTAGATTTTATGATGTAACAGATGGTGAAATTTTAATCGACGGCACCAATATTAAAGACTTAAATTTAACCGAATACCGTAAACTTCTGGGAATGGTTACTCAAGAATCGGTATTGTTTAATGACAGTGTTTACAACAACATTTGGATGGGAAAAACCGAAGCATCGGAAGAAGAGGTGATTCAAGCTGCAAAAATTGCCAATGCTCATCAATTCATAGAAAACTTACCAGAAAAATACCAAACCAATATTGGCGATGACGGGAACAAGCTTTCTGGTGGACAAAAACAAAGGATTTCCATTGCAAGAGCAGTGCTTAAAAATCCGCCAATTATGATTCTAGACGAAGCAACTTCTGCACTCGATACAGAATCTGAACGTTTGGTTCAAGACGCGCTAGATCACATGATGGAAAACCGAACTTCTATCGTAATTGCACACAGACTTTCGACGATTCAAAAAGCAGATCACATTGTAGTAATGGAACGCGGAAACATCGTAGAACAAGGCACTCATGACGAATTGATTACCAATAATAATGTTTATAAAAAGCTAGTAGAATTACAGAATTTTGGGTAGGGTTTTTACCACGCAAAGGCGCAAAGAATTTCACAAAGAGCGCAAAGTTTTTTAAAAAAATTCTGATATTCAATATGAAAAAAGGTAAAGATTTTAGAATCTTTACCTTTTTTATTTTAAAAATATTGGCGTGTTTTGCGTTTCAAAACTTAGCGCTCTTTGCGTGAAATTTACTCTTTCATCTTCGCAATTACATCTACTCCGCCTTTGGTTTTATCCCCAATTTTGCAAGTAATTTCTGTATCTAACGGTAAGAAAACATCCATTCTAGAACCGAATTTAATGAATCCAAATTCGTGACCAGCCTTAGATGTATCACCTTCATTACAATAGAAAACAATTCTACGTGCTACATAACCAGCAATCTGGCGAAAAACCACTTTATGATTGGTTAAACTTTCTACAGCTACAGTAGTTCTTTCGTTTTCGGTAGAAGATTTTTCGTGCCAAGCTACTAGATATTTTCCTGGGTGATATTTTTTATAAATTACTTTCCCAGAAACTGGATATCTACAAATGTGAACATTCAGCGGAGACATAAAAATAGAAACCTGAATGGCTTTTTCCTTTAAAAACTCATCTTCGAAAACTTCTTTTATCATCACCACTTTTCCGTCTACTGGCGCAATTACGTTTTCTTTATGGTCTACAATATCTCTATTGGGAACTCTGAAGAACCAAAAAACCAATCCATATAAAATTAATAACGGAATAAGGATAATTAATGACCAAATTTCTAGAAAATATACTGCTAAAAAACCGAATACAGCTACTGCAATGGTAGCAACTAAAATGGTTCCTTTACTTTCTTTATGTAGTTTCATTTTTATGAGTTAATAAGTTATGTTTTTAGAATATGTTTTCTAGAATAAAGTACAAATATACAACAGGCGCTGCGATTATAAAACTGTCTAATCTATCAAGCACGCCTCCATGTCCTGGAATGATATTCCCGCTGTCTTTTACGCCGAATGTTCTTTTCAGTTGGCTTTCTACCAAATCACCAAGTGGAGCAAAAATAGAGACCAATAATCCCACTACAATCCAATTTCCACGTAAATCTGGGAATTTTTGCTCGATGAAATATCCTAAAATTAAGGTAAAGAAAACGCCTCCCGCAAAACCTTCCCAAGTTTTTTTCGGTGAAATTTTCGGAGCCATTTTATGTTTTCCGAACATTCTTCCCGTGAAATAAGCAAATGAATCACTGCTCCATATCAAAACAAAAAGAAGAAAAACTTCCCAAGTGAAAGCATTATCGTTTAAGAAATATTTTGGTAAACCTAATGCAAAACCAAATGGTAAAACCGTATAAATAACGATGAAAATGAGCTTCCCTTCGTCTTGATATAATTCTTGAGGAAATTTAAATAAGGTAATCGCAGCAATTAGGATTAATGAAAGTGCTAAAATTTCGGATAAATCAAAGGTGTAATAAAATCCAAAACCGAAGAATCTTGTCGTAAATTTATAATAAACCAATGCAACTAAAGGCAAAACCAACCATTGATATAAGTTTCCTTGGAATTTCATAATTCTCACGCCTTCATAAGTTCCTACAACTAAGAAAAATGTGATTAATCCATAAAAAAGTTGATGAGGTTTTACTAAATCTGGCGAAATTTTATTGATGAGTATTGCTCCGTATTCTGTAGTGCACAGAAAAGTAAGTAATCCGTAGATTAGACCAGAGCCAACTCGCTGAATGAGATTTTTATCCAATTTGTGAAATTTAAAAATAGAAAGAATTAGTCTTCGAGTAAAATTAAGAAAAGTTTAGTTTGATCTTGAGTAGGAGCATCTAACTTAGATTGGCTTCCACTGATGGAAGTAAGATTTCTTACGTTCCCTCTTCTCTTAATTTTCATCATGGCTTCATTTAAATCTCTTACAATCTGTGAAACAGTCGCCATAATGATGATTTTACCTGGTAATCTTGAAGAGTGATAATGCAAAATATTATTGTAAGAAAGCATAACTCTTCCGTCATAAGCGATTAAAAATTCGCAAGTAATAAAAGCGGCATCATTATTAATATCTAGATTTTTGGTGAAATTGGTTTTGGTAACGTTTAAAAAGTTCTGCAAGTCATCATCACAACAAAAAACATTCTTAATCCCCTCAATTTTAACAATCTGATTAAGAACTTGTAATGCTTCTGCTTCGTCTCCACAATAGTTAAAAAAACCACCTGAAGCCGTAAATAATTGCGCAAATTTATAATCAAGATCAGCATTTCTTAGTTGATCTGCCAATTTTGTAACATTGGGATCATCTTGCTGCTCGTCTTGATTAAGAATTTTACTTACAATTTTCTTAAATAAACTCAATTTTCTTCAGATTTTTAAACTTTGCCAACAACAAAAATATAAAATAATTTAGAAACTAGCTATATATCAAAGGTATAAATAAAAAAGTTCCTAATAAAAATATTAGGAACTTCTATATTAATGAATGTAAATTCTTAATTTTGAGACTCTTGCGGCTCTTCACTAGAAGTGTTTTCTTGAGTATTTTCTACTACCGCTTCAGTAACTGGACGCTCTGTTAATTCAGGATCCCAAGCTCTTTTGCCAAAAATCTCTTCTAAGTCTTCTCTGAAGATGACTTCTTTTTCTAAAAGCTTTTGAGCAAGAGCATCTAACTTATCTCTATTCTCATGAAGAATAGTTACCGCTCTTTTATACTGATTTTCGATGATATCTTTAATCTCTACATCTATTTTCTTAGCCGTTTCTTCTGAATAAGGTTTCCCGAAACTGTATTCTGACTGACCAGAACTGTCATAGTAAGAAATATTACCGATGTTTTCGCTCAAACCATAAATCGTTACCATTGCTTGAGCTTGTTTTGTAACTCTTTCTAAATCCGAAAGCGCACCAGTAGAAATATTTCCAAACGCTACTTCTTCTGCAGCTCTACCTCCCAAAGTAGCACACATCTCGTCTAACATTTGTTCTGTAGTAGTTAATGAGCGTTCTTCTGGTAAATACCAAGCTGCACCTAAACTTCTTCCTCTTGGAACAATTGTTACTTTTAACAAAGGCGCTGCGTGTTCTACCAACCAAGAAATTGTAGCATGTCCCGCTTCGTGGAAAGCCACTCTTTTCTTTTCTGATGGCTTAATCGCTTTATTTTTCTTTTCTAAACCACCGATAATTCTGTCTACAGCATCTAAGAAATCTTGCTTTGTAACAAATTCATGATTGTTTCTTGCTGCAATAAGCGCTGCTTCGTTACAAACATTCGCAATATCTGCACCCGAAAATCCTGGAGTTTGTTTTGCCAAGAAATCTCTATCAATATCTGGAGCTAATTTAATTTTAGCCAAATGCACATCAAAAATCTCTCTTCTTTCGTGCATTTCTGGTAAATCTACATAGATAGAACGGTCGAAACGTCCTGCTCTCA
This sequence comes from Cloacibacterium sp. Arc13, assembly GCF_041431305.1. NCBI lineage: Bacteria > Pseudomonadati > Bacteroidota > Flavobacteriia > Flavobacteriales > Weeksellaceae > Cloacibacterium > Cloacibacterium sp. Arc13. The sequence continues at coordinate 356,609 of NZ_JASMRM010000001.1, read as the reverse complement.
TCAAGGCTTTATCTAAAATATCAGCTCTGTTGGTTGCCGCCATTACAATAACGTTGGTATCTGTTCCGAAACCATCCATTTCTGTAAGCAATTGGTTCAGCGTATTTTCTCTCTCGTCATTTCCACCTTGTAATCCGCCTCTTCCTCTAGCTCTACCAATCGCATCAATCTCGTCAATGAAAATAATAGCTGGAGATTTTGCTTTGGCTTGAGCAAACAAATCTCTTACTCTAGAAGCACCAACTCCCACAAACATTTCTACGAAATCTGAACCAGAAAGTGAAAAGAAAGGAACTTTTGCTTCACCAGCTACAGCTTTTGCCAATAAGGTTTTACCTGTTCCTGGAGGACCTACTAAAAGAACACCTTTCGGGATTTTACCTCCTAATTTTGTGTATTTTTCAGAATTTTTCAAGAAATCTACTACTTCTTGCACTTCTTCTTTAGCGCCTTCTAGACCGGCAACATCTTTAAACGTAACTTGAACTTTTTCATTTTCGTCAAAAAGTTTAGCTCTAGATTTCCCGATGCTAAAAATTTGTCCACCAGGTCCGCCTCCGCTTCCCATTTTTCTGAAAAGGAAGTAATAAATAACGGCCATGATTCCAAACCAAATTAAAGCTTGGATTAAAATATCTTGAAAAGGAGAACCTGCGGTTTTAAAATCATATTGAGTTTTAACTTGAGGATTTTCTTTTTTCAAATTGTCAAATTTCTCTTGGAAGTATTGTAAATTTCCGTAATTGAAATCAAAATCTGGTTTTTGCTCTTGCATTGCTGGCAAAAGATTCTGAGTGTCTTTTTTTGCATTTTTCACCATTGCAGCTCTTGCTTCTTTGGTAAGAAACACATCTGCTCTTGGTGTATCTGTATATACCACTACTTTTTCTACTTTGTTTTCTTTCAACAAAGCGAAAAATCCGTTCTCATTTATAGACTGAGGTGGATCAAGATTGAGCAACGGATAAATGGTGATGGCTAATACTGCAAAAACCACCAGATAAAACCAGTTGAAACTACTTTTTTCTTTCATCTTATAATCATTAAAATCCTGATAGAAATTCATAAAATTTCATCAGGATATTATTTTTAGGTTAATATTAATTTTCTACGGTGATTACTTTGGCATCTCCCCAAAGTTCTTCTATATCGTAATATTCTCTGATATGTTTTTGGAAAACGTGAACGACTACTGAAATATAATCTACTAAAACCCACATTGCGTTTTCGCTTCCTTCTACATGCCAAGGTCTGTCTTGGAGTTCGTTACGTACTTTTTTTTCTACATTTCCAGCGATAGAAGATACTTGTGTATTAGAATTACCACTACAAATCACGAAATAATCTGCCACAGAATTTTCTATTTTAGTAAGGTCTAGTATTTTAATGTCTTCACCTTTTGTGTCTTGTATTGCATCAACAATTTTAGCGATTAATGCTTCTTTTTCTGTATTTTTACTCATTCAAAAATATATGTTTAATTGCAAATTTATTGTTTTTTATTCAGTTTTTGGTGATTAAGGTTACTTAAAGTTTTGTTAAATGAACAGTCTAATTTACTTCAATAATTGTGCTTCTACGCAAGATGAGCTTATAGATTTTCTCAATCAGCATTATCTTTCTGAAGATTTTTTAGCGGTTTATACCTTTAACCAAACCAAAGGAAGAGGACAGTACGGAAATTCTTGGGAAAATTTACCCGAGGAAAACCTCGCCTATTCATTTGCTCTAAAAACCAAAAACATAAATGTTTCTGATACTTGCTTCAATTTCTATACCGCAATTCTTGTGAGAGATTTTATTGCCAATTTGACAAAAACAGAGGTTAAAATCAAATGGCCTAATGATTTGATTATCAAAAACAAAAAAATATGCGGAATGCTTTTCGAGAAGAATAAAAATTATTATGTGGTAGGAATTGGCATTAATATTCTTCAAGAAAATTTTAAAAATCTGCCAAAAGCAGGTTCTATTTTAAGCCAAACCGGACTGTCTTTTGAGCTGAAAGCCTTTACAGAAAGCCTTCATCAATATTTATTTGAGCATTTGGTTCAAAAAGAAATTCCCAATGATGTTTTAGAATTGTATCATCTACATCTTTATCGCAAAAATGAAGTTTCTGTTTTTGAAAAAAATGAGGTGCGACAAAATGGCATAATTCAAAACGTAGACGAAAATGGTTATATTTGGATTGACTTAGAAAATGAAGGTTTACAAAAATTCTTCCACAAAGAAATAGAATTGCTCTATTGATTCGCTCTCTTCATGTAAAGGTAAAATGCCAATGCTCCGAAAACAATATTCGGCAACCACATCGCCAAAAGTGGCGGAATAGAATTATTACCAGATGCTACAATTTTGAGCACTTCAAATGAGAATACAAAAACGAATGCCAATGAAATTCCGATGGCTAAATTCATTCCCAGACCTCCTCTTTTTTTCTGCGAAGAAAGCGAAAGCGCTAAAAAGGTTAGAATAATAATAGAAACTGGCATCGCAGTTCGCTGATGTAGTTCATTGAGATAAGCATTGATATTGCTATTTCCTTTTTCCTTCTCTCTTTCGATGAAATTAATTAAATCTGGGGTGGTTTTATTTTGACCCAATAATTCATTTGGGAATAATTCTTCGGGAGAATGTTTAAAATCTTGTGTTTTGGAATCACCATTCGTCAAGATTTCGTGGTCGTTTTTATCAATTCTTTTTTCTAAATAATTACTGATAACGAAGTTTTTCTTTTTCTCGTCCCAGTAAATTTCCATAGCATTAATTTGATAAAGCAGTTTTTTATTTTTATCAAATTTCTGATACAGGTAACCAGAACCTCGGTTCATTTGGCGGTTATAACTATTGATAAAAATATATTCCTGAGGATTTAATTGAGTAGAAATCTGTGCATTTGCCGTAAATTTTTCACGATTCGTGGTGTTCATGGTGTAGATTTCTAATTTATTTTTCTTGATATTAGACCAAGGCAAAATAAAATGGTTTACTGCAAGAATTGCCGTGGCAATAATGAGCGCAGCAATAAGATACGGTTTCGCAAAACGGTGAAAACTCGCACCACTACTTATGTAGGCTACAATTTCTGTATTGTTTGCAATTCTAGAAGTAAAATAAATTACCGAAATGAAAACTAAGATTGAAAAGAATGTAATCAGATAATACACCATCAAAAATGGGTAGAAATTTATCAAAAAATAGCCTACTGTAAAACCATTACTCTCAATTCTGGGAGATTTTGCTTGTACATCTATTACCACAATGATCACAGAAAGCAACACCAGCATGAAAGCAAGAGTTCCTAAGTATTTTTTAAGGATGTATCTATCTAAAATTTTCATTAATCTGTAAAATCGATGATTTGCAAAAATGCTAAATCGTTTTTAAAAACACTTGAAAGTTAATTATTTTTAAAGTCTTTGTTTCAACTGTGGAATGATTTGCTCTTTCCACTCATAGAAGTCTCCAGCAATAATATGCTCTCTAGCAACTTTTACCAAATCTAAATAAAATGCTAAATTATGAATAGAAGCAATTTGTTTGGCTAAATATTCTTTGGCTACAAATAAATGACGAACATATGCTTTAGAATAATCTCTATCTACATAACTGGTCCCGAATTCATCTAATGGAGAAAAATCTTTTTCCCATTTTTTATTTTTCATATTCATTACGCCTTGCCAAGTGAAAAGCATCGCGTTTCTAGCATTTCTGGTAGGCATTACACAATCCATCATATCAATTCCCAGACCAATGCTTTCGATAATGTTCCAAGGTGTACCTACTCCCATTAAATATCTTGGTTTATCTTTTGGCAAAATATCAGTTACTTCATCAGTAATTCTGTACATTTCCTCTTCTGGTTCACCAACCGAAAGTCCACCAATCGCATTTCCATCTGCTCCAGCTGCTGAAATTACTTCTGCTGAAATTTTTCTCAAGTCAGAATATGTAGAACCTTGAACAATTGGGAAAAGATGCTGTTTATGACCGTAAATTTCTTGATTTTCATTGGTCCAATCAATACATCTTTTTAACCAACGATGCGTAAGTTCCATTGAAAGTTTTGCCTGATTGTATTCGCAAGGATAAGGTGTACATTCATCAAAAGCCATGAAAATATCTGCTCCAATCTGACGCTGGATTTCCATAGATTTTTCTGGAGAAATGAAATGATAACTTCCATCAATATGCGACTTGAATTTCACGCCTTCTTCTGTCATTTTTCTGCTCGAAGAAAGTGAAAAAACCTGATAACCACCAGAATCTGTAAGAATGGGTTTTTCCCAATTCATAAATTGATGCAAACCACCTGCTTCTTGCATGATTTCCATGCCTGGTCTTAAGTAAAGATGATAGGTATTGCCTAATATAATTTGTGCTTTTATGTCTTCTCTCAGTTCATGCTGATGAACTGTTTTTACAGAAGCTACGGTTCCTACTGGCATAAAAATAGGAGTAAGAATTTCGCCGTGGTCTGTAGTTATTTTTCCGGCTCTTGCTTTACCGGAAGTGTTTTTTTCAACTTCAAAAAATTTCTGCATTATTGTATAAAAGTAAGTTTGGTACTTTATCTTAAAAATTCTGGGAGATTAGGATTCTCCTTTCTCTTTTTTTCTATGTAATCTTCTAATTTTGGGTCTTTGTCTAAGATAATTTCTTTCGCTTCGGCAAAGATGTCATCCATTTCCTCTGGATTAGAAATATAATATTTATAGCTGTCTCGGTAAGTTTTAGCATCTATTTTATGTTTTTTCAAAACAAATCTGCTTACCAATTCCATATTAGCATCTGGTTTTACCGTATACGTTTGGTCATAAATAGCAAAATCTGCTATTATTTCTGCCATTTCTTGTTTTTCGATAAGATTTTTGGGCTTATCAACAATTTTTTCGCAGGAAAACAGTGAAAATAGTATAAAAAAAACTAGGAGTCTTCTCATATTTTACCGAAGATAGATTTTAATTTCAAATTAATTACTCCAAAAATGGCTTCTTTTATAATTCCGCCACTCATTTTACTTTCTCCTTCTGTTCTATCTGTGAAAATAATAGGAACTTCGTTTATTTTAAAACCTTTTCTGTAGGCTCTGTATTTCATCTCTACTTGGAAACCATACCCTGTCATTTTCACTTGGTCTAGACCGATATTTTCTAAAACTTTTCTTGAAAAACATACAAAACCAGCAGTGGTATCAAAAATAGGAATTCCTAAAACGAATCTCACATATTTAGAAGCGAAATACGACAATAAAACTCTAGACATAGGCCAGTTCACCACATTTACACCTTTACAATATCTAGAACCGATACTCATATCACCTTTTTGTGCGGCATCAAATAATTTTGGCAAATCATTAGGATTGTGCGAAAAATCTGCATCCATCTCGAAGATGTAGTCATAACCATTTTCTAGCGCCCATTTAAAACCATGAATATAAGCTTTGCCTAATCCGTCTTTTACTTTTCTTATGGTAAGATGTAGCAAATGCGGAAATTCATGCTGCATTTTTTTTACGATTTCTGCGGTTCCATCTGGTGATGAATCATCTACAATCAAAACATGAAAATCTTGTTCTAAAGCAAAAACAGCTTTAATAATGTTTTCTATATTTTCTTTTTCGTTGTAGGTTGGGATAATGACTAATTTTTTCATAGAGATAAGAAAATGCAAAGATAATGTTTTTAAGGTTTTAAATAATTATTTAATATAGCCTTATATCAAAATGTATTCCTTAAAATTCTTACTTTTGCAAAAAATCTAATAAATTGATAAGAGTTGTAGAACATCATGACTGGGTTATTTACTGTATTATAGGCATTATTCTGTCTTATATTATCATATTTAAAACCCTGCACAGAGATGTAACCTTGATAGAATTTATTTCACAACCTTATGAAGAATCAAACAATAACACTTTAAGTTGGGTTTTCACTACTATACTTTTTTCGGTAAGTTTTTCGGTGTTATTTTCTCAATTCATTCCGATTGTCCCAAAATTCATTACCCAAAATTTAGTTGTAGCAGGTATTACTTTTAACAAATTTGGTTTTGTTCTGGTTTCACTGCTTCTGTTTCACCTTATTAAAAATATTTTCGTCTATTTATTCTACGGAAGCATTAATCAATTAGAACGATTCGGCAGATATTCTTTTGTAGCGCAGAAATATTTTATGGTGTATTCGTTAGTGATTTTGGTCATAAGTTTCCTCCATTATTACCTGAATTTCAAAACTTCTAATGCCTTTGTTTACTACAGCAGCTTGATTTTCATAGCCTTTACTATCAAAATATTAATCTATCTGTTTCATCCTCAGCAAATTTTGCCTAGACAATGGTATTATAAATTTTTGTATATTTGCACACTCCAAATTCTACCAATATTGGTCCTTTGGAAATTTTGGTTTTTATAAATCGTTTTATAAAGTTTAAGAATGAAAATAAAATCTATTTTGGTTTCTCAGCCTGCTCCACAAGGTGATTCTTCACCATATTTAGAGATGGCTAAAAGTGAAAAAATTAAAATTGATTTCAGACCTTTCATCCATGTTGAAGGTGTAGATGCTAAGGAATTAAGAACTCAAAAAATTGACCTTTCTCACTATACAGGTGTTATTTTTACCAGTAAAAATGCAATAGATCACTATTTCAGATTAGCAGAAGAAATGCGATTCTCTGTTCCTGATAATATGAGATACATTTGCCAATCAGAAGCTATTGCGAATTATCTTCAGAAACACATTATTTACAGAAAAAGAAAAATTTCTTTTGGTGAAAAATCAATGGCAGATTTATTGCCACTTTTCAAAAAACACCATGACGAGAAATACCTTCTTCCATGTTCTGATGTAGTGACAGAAGAAACAACTAAAATCTTAGACCAATCAGGAATTGACTGGACAAAAGCAGTAATGTACAGAACGGTAGCAAGTGATTTATCTGATGTGAAAATTGAAGAATATGACATGTTAGTGTTTTTCTCTCACCAAGGAATCAAATCTCTTTTCCATAATTTCCCAAATTTTGAACAAGGAGATAGAAAAATTGCAGTTTTCGGCAGCACTACACAAAACGCAGCAGAAGAAGCTGGTTTAAAAATAGATGTAATGGCTCCTACTAAAGAAAACCCATCTATGACGATGGCTATAGAAAAATACATCAGAGCCAATAATAAATAAAAATTCTACATTATAGATATTATCAAAATCATCAAAATATTTTTGGTGATTTTTTTCTTTTTTAGAAAACCTATATTTGCAAAAATTTAAAATTTAGAGAAATAAAATTACTTATTGCTCCACTCAAATTGAACTTAACGATGAACGCTCCCAAAGCAAAAAAAATAGATAAATCACTAGAAATTCATGGTCACCAAAGAAACGACCCGTTTTTTTGGCTCAATGAAAGAGAAAATCCCGAAGTTTTACAATATTTAGAAGAAGAAAACGCTTATTGCGACTTCGTGATGAAAGACACCGAAGAATTGCAAGAACAGCTTTTCCAAGAAATGAAAGCTCGTTACAAAGAAGATGACGAGAGCTTGCCTTATTTTTTCAATGAATATTGGTATGTGGTAAAATTTCAAAAAGGAAAAGAATATCCACTGTTCTACAGACATTTTAAAAGCTTGGAAAACGAAGCAGAACTCATGCTAGATGTAAACGAAATGGCAGCTGGTAAAGATTTTTACGATGTAGGAAGTTTCTCTGTTTCGGTGAATAATCAGTTGGCTGCATTTTCTGAAGACATTATTGGAAGAAGAATCTATACCATTTTGCTCAAAAATTTAGAAACGGGAGAATTTCTAAATGATAAAATTGAAAATACAACTGGTAAAACAGTTTGGGCAGCAGATAATGAACATTTTTTCTACATCAGAAAAGACGAAACGTTACGCGCTTTCCAGATTTACAGACATAAAATTGGTACTTCTCAGGAAGAAGATATTTTGGTTTTCCACGAAGAAGATGAAACTTTCGATGTAACCGTTTACAAATCAAAATCTTTAGAATATATTTTTATTGCAAGTTCTTCTACCATTTCAGATGAACATTGGTTTATTCCTTCTGACAACGTTTTCGCAGAATGGAAAGTCATTCAAAAACGTGAAGACGATTTAGAATACGCAGTAGAACATTATCAAAATGATTTTTATATCATCACCAATGAAGGCGATGCTACCAATTTCAAAATTATGAAAACTTCGGTAGATCAACCTTCTAAAGAACATTGGAAAGAAGTAATTCCGCATAAAAAGGAAACTTTACTGGAAGGTTTGGAAATTTTCAAAGATTATTTCGTGATTGAAGAAAGAACCGAAGGTTTACTTCAACTGAAAATTATCGATAACGCAACGGGAAATTTTCATTATTTGCCTTTTGACGAACCAACTTACACCGCTTATGTAGGACTGAATTTAGATTTTGACACAGAAGTTTTGCGTTATGGTTACACTTCGCTCACAACGCCAAGTTCTACCTACGAATATAATATGAAAACGGGCGAAACCAAACTTTTGAAACAACAGGAAGTTTTAGGCGGAACTTTTGATTCTAAAAAATATATTTCGGAGAGAATTTGGGCAAATTCTCGAGACGGAAAAGCAAAAATCCCGATTTCTTTAGTCTATCATAAAGACACTCCAAAATCTGCCGAAACTCCTCTTCTTTTATATGGTTACGGAAGTTACGGACACACGATTGATGCTAGCTTTTCTAATGTAAGATTATCAATTTTAGACCGAGGCTTCATTTATGCGATTGCTCACGTTCGTGGCGGCGAATATTTAGGAAGAGAATGGTATGATAATGGAAAAATGCTGAAAAAGAAAAATACTTTCTTCGATTTTATTGACACTGCTAAATTCCTCATTTCTGAAAATTATACTTCTCCGAAACATCTTTATGCGATGGGCGGTTCTGCTGGTGGACTTTTAATGGGAGCGATTATGAATTACGAACCTGAAATTTTCAACGGAATTGTGGCGCAAGTTCCTTTTGTAGATGTGGTCACTACCATGTTAGATGAAACAATTCCTTTGACAACTGGAGAATTTGATGAATGGGGAAATCCGAAAAAGAAAAAATATTACGATTACATGCTTTCTTATTCTCCTTACGATAATATAGAAGCAAAAAATTACCCAAATACATTAATCACCACTGGTTTTCACGACAGCCAAGTGCAATATTGGGAACCTGCAAAATGGGTTGCAAAGTTGCGTGATTTAAAAACTGACAATAATATCCTCATTTTCAAGACCGATATGAAATCTGGTCATGGTGGCGCTTCTGGAAGATTTGAAAGCCTGAAAGAAGACGCTCTAGAATATGCATTTTTATTAAAATTAGAAAACAATGGAAGAAATTAACGAAATAGAAGTTTGGAAAGATGTAGAAAAATTTTTCGTTGAAAATTTTCAAACGGAGAAAAATCCGCCTATTGAAACACTCTTGTTTTTGATAGGAATCCAAGAATTAGGCAGTGGGAAACAAAAATATTCTAAAGATGACAAGGTGAATCTTATTCACATTGCAGTTTGCAGATTGCTAGAACCTTTCGGATTTTATGAATTCGAAGATTATGATGATGACGGTTGGCCAATGTACAAGCAATTAGAAGAACTCCCAGAACTTAAACCGAATGAGCAACAACTGCTCATGAAAAAAGCCATTATTCAATATTTTATAGACGAAGACTTGTTAGAAATTTCTTAAAAAATTTCTACAAAAGGGAAATTAATTCACAATAATTTGTTAAAATTCTCGTTTTTAAGAAAAATCATATAAAAATACTGTGATTTTTTTGTTTAATTTGTGTTAAATTTCTAATTTTAACAAAACTTTTAGGCGAAAATGAATAATAAATTTATCCCAATAATCTCCGTATTTATGACGATTTCACTTGTTGTTTTCGTGTCATTGCAATTTTATTGGCTTAAAGAATATTACACCGCACTAGAGCAAGATTTTTCTAATAAAGTGTACACTGCGCTAGAAAGCTCAAGTAAAAAAATTGAAGAATTAGAAATTCAGAAATACAACGAAAAATTTAAAAATTTCGACAAAACTTTAGCTAATAACGCTAAAAGTCCTACTCTTTTCCAAATCCAGCAAACGCAGGATTCTGCAAACAAAACCACGCTAACTTTCAATAAAACCATTATTGAAAAACAAAATATTCCGATTTCTAAAAAGGGAGACAGCATTACCAAAATAAAACTTTACAAAGACGAAGGTTTATACAGCATTAAAAAAAACGAAAGCACTCCTCAGATTATTTCTTCGGTTCAGAGTCAAGACATCAGTAGCGGACAGTTTACTTTGACAGAATTTGCGAAATTTAATGCTTCTAACCTGCCTATCAACCAAAGAGTCAATCCAAAAATGCTAGACTCAGTTCTTACTAAAGAACTGAAAAACAACGGAATAAACTCTAAATTCGGCTATGGAATTTTAGACAAAAACAATAAATTGACTCAGATTTCTAATAACACTTATTTAGATCAGCGAGACAAAACCAATTATAATTTTCCACTTTTTACAGACAATAAAGACCGAACGCTTTTTACGCTTTCGCTAGTTTTCCCAAGAAAAGATGCGTCTTTGGCAATGAATAATTTGCCAATGCTACTAGGAACTTTCATGTCATTATTGACGATTTTAGGAATCTACATCATCTCGATTAATTATATGATGAAACAGAAAAAAATCTCAGAAGTAAAAACTGATTTCATCAATAACATGTCTCATGAATTCAAAACACCTTTAGCTACGATTTCCGTAGCGACAGATGCTTTAGCTAATGATAAAATCTCTACCAATCCAGAAAAGGTAAAATATTATTCTCAACTCATCAAGCAAGAAAACTTGAGAATGAAAAAACAGGTAGAAAACGTTCTCAACATGTCAAAATTAGAGAGAAACGAAGTAAAACTCTTCTTAAAAGAAACCAATGTAAGAGAACTCATCAAGCAAATTTCTCAATCATTCAGACTTATTGTAGAAGAAAGAGGCGGAACATTAACCGAAGAATTCAAAGCGGAACATTATCATGTAAAAGTAGATGAATTTCACCTTTCTAACGCTTTGGTTAATTTACTGGACAACGCGAATAAATATTCGCCAGAAACCCCAGAAATTAGAATTACTACCAGAAATGAACCTGGATTTTACGTCATTGCGATTTCTGATAAAGGAATGGGAATGGAACAACATAACAGAACCAAAATTTTCGAAAAATTTTTCAGAGAAGAAACCGGGAATATTCACAATGTAAAAGGACAAGGTTTAGGATTGTCTTACGTGAAGAAAATTGTAGAACTGCATAACGGTCAAGTGATTGTAGAATCAGAAAAAGATAAAGGCAGCACATTTACCATCAAACTGCCGATGAAATAACAACAAATAAAAACACCAAATATTATGAGTAACAGAATCTTATTAGTAGAAGACGACCAAAGTTTCGGAGCGGTACTTAAAGATTATTTAAGCATTAACAACTTTGATGTAACCCTTGCTACAGACGGAGAATTAGGGTTAAAAGAATTTACAGAAAAGGAATTTGACATTTGTATTTTTGATGTCATGATGCCTAAAAAGGACGGCTTTTCACTAGCTGAAGACGTGAGAAAAATTGATAAAAACACTCCCATTATATTTTTAACGGCAAGAAACCAACGTGAAGACGTTTTAAAAGGCTATCAAATCGGGGCAGATGATTACATCACAAAGCCATTTGACACCGAATTACTTTTATACAAAATCAAAGCTATTTTACAAAGAAGTGCAGTAGTAGAAGACGAAGAACAAGAGCAATTTAAAATCTCTAACGTATTTTTCGACTCTGTTCTAAGACAATTGCGAGTAGGCGATAATGAATATAAACTTTCGCCAAAAGAAAACGAATTACTAAAACTTCTTTGCCTACACAGAAATGATTTTATGCCAAGAGATTTAGCATTAAGAAAAATCTGGAAAAAAGAAAATTATTTCACGGCAAGAAGTATGGACGTGTACATTGCTAAACTGAGAAAACTCCTAAAAGATGATGAAGGATTAGAAATCATCAACGTGCACGGAGAAGGTTTCAGACTTTTAGTAAAAAATTAAATAAAAAAATCCACCAAAATTTGGTGGATTTTTTGTTATGCTAATGTGTGAAAATTATTTTGCTTCTACACAGAAAACTCTGTATTGTACGGCAATTGCAGCAGGGAAATAACTTCTAATTCTTGCTAAATCACCACTTGCAGATTGCTTACTGAAATAGCTTCCTACCAAAACCTTATAATTCGGTCTTAATGAAGCATCAGTTTCTGCTTTCATATTTGGGAATTTCGTACGGAAATAAGATTTAACCTTGTTGGCTTCCTCATTACTTTTTACAACCGCCACCTGAATTTTGTAACCTAAAATTCTTGGATTATCTCTACAGATTTCAGCATTTGTTTTAGGTTTCGTCGAAATTTCTACTTTCGGAGACTCATTTTTGTTTGCTTCTTCCTCTTTAATCTTATCACATTTCCCTTCTAAATCCGTTAAAAGCTCATTTACCCTGCTATCCATAGAAAGTTTTAACTCTGTTCCATTATGCGTTTCTTTTTTCTCAACTACCTGAGCATTAGAGATATTAAAACTTAAAAAAGTTAATAATGATAGTATTTTTATTACGTTTTTCATTAAAATTATTTTTGACAAAGTTAATACAAATAAAAATTATACCAATCTTTCTTATTTAGAACAATTATAAATTAAAAAAAATTGATAAAATACATACAAACCTTCTGTTAATATTGTGTTAAAGTATTATTTTTGCGGAATTGAATGTAAACTCAATAGTATTAACCCAAGATTATTTAAATGATTAGTTGGAGAAAGCATTACAAGAGAGTGTTGTTAGCATGTAGTTTGCTCTTAACAACCAGTGCTTCTATTTACGCTCAAGATCTTAAAGGTGACGCTAAGAAGGGAGAAACCCTTTTTAAGACCAATTGTTCTGCGTGTCACGCGTTAGACAAACAAATGGTGGGTCCAGCTTTAGGAGGCGTAGTAGACAGATTAAAAAAGGAACAAAATTTAGGTGTAGATTGGTTCCAAAAATGGATTAAAGATAACAAAGCACTTAGAGCTTCTGGCGATAAGTATGCGAATGAAGTCTTCGAAAAATTCAACAAAGTAGAGATGACTCAATTCCCTAATCTTACAGATCAGGATATTGCAGATCTTCTAGAATACACCACTAATCCGCCAAAAGCAGAGCCTACTGCAGCAGAAACTGATGTGAATTCACCAGAAGCCATCAAAGCTGCTCAAGATGAAAAAAATAATTCATCTGCTCTTCTAATTTCTTTAGCCGCAGTTGGAGGATTACTTCTTTGGTTACTCTTCAGATTAACCCAACTCGTAAATTTACACAGAAAATCTGGAGAAATTTCTGCTCTAGACGCTACAAGAATCAACTCAATTGGCGAATTCTACGAGAAGTACAATACGCTAGGTAAAGCATTAATGGGATTATTAGCCTTATTAGCACTTTACGGAATTTGGAATTGGTTAATGTGGGTAGGTGTATACAAGGGCTATCAACCAGAGCAACCTATTTACTTCTCTCACAAAATTCACGCTGGTGAGAATAAAATCGATTGTCAATTATGTCACTCAAGTGCTAAGTATGGTAAAGTATCAGAGATTCCTTCTGTAAACGTTTGTATGAATTGCCACAAAGGTATTTCAGAATACAAAGGAAAATACATAGAAGAAGGAAAATCTAGAGAATTCTATACTGCAGAGATTAAGAAAATCTACGAAGCTGCTGGTTGGGATGAAGGTTCACAGTCTTACACTGGAAAAACCAAACCAATCGAGTGGGTGAGAATTCACAATATGCCAGATTTCGTATACTTCAATCACGCACAACACGTGGTAGCTGGTGAACAAACCATCATCAAAGCTAAAAAAGTAGACGTAGTATGTAAAGCTTGTCACGGTCAAGTTCAAGAAATGGACAAAGTACAAATGGCAAATAACTTTACAATGGGATGGTGTATTGATTGTCACAGAACTACAGAAGTAGACATGACAAACGGTTATAACAAAGAATACTACCAAAAACTTCACGACAAGTTGAAAAAACAATACGGTGGAGAAACTAAAATGACCGTAGACGCTATTGGTGGTTTAGAGTGTGGTAAATGTCATTATTAATAACAGAAAATTAGAAGTATAAATGGCTTCAAATAAAATACAATTCAGAAGTATTCACGAACTTAAAGACCAATCGCTTAATGCGAAATTGGCTCAAAAAGAATTTCAAAACGAAATTCCTGTAGATGAGTTCTTGGGTGATGCAGAAAAAATGAACAATTCTGGGACTTCTAGAAGGGATTTCTTAAAATTATTAGGCTTCTCTACGGCTGCGGTTACTCTTGCAGCGTGTGAAGCTCCAGTAATCAAAACAATTCCTTACGTGGTAAAACCACACAGTATTATCCCAGGAATTCCTAATTATTATGCATCTACCTATTTTGACGGGTTCGACTTTGCTAGTGTTTTAGTAAAAACTAGAGAAGGTAGACCCATTAAAATTGAACCGAATAAAACTGCAAATGATCTAGGTAAAACAAACGCTAGAGCTCAAGCAAGTGTATTGTCATTATATGATAATGATAAAATTAAGCAACCAAAACTAGACGGTAAAGACGAAACTTTCGACAAAGTAGACGCTGTAGTGCTAGAAGCACTAACTAAAGCTCAAGCTGAAAACAAGAAAATTGTAGTTCTTTCTCATTCATATCCTTCTCCTACATTCAAGAAATTATTCGGAGAGTTTAAAACTAAATATCCTAATGCAGAATTAGTAACTTACGATGCTTACACGTATGCTGCTGCATTAGACGCTGCTCAAGAAGTTTTCGGTAATAGAGCATTACCAGTTTACGACTTATCAGCTACTGAATTAGTGGTTTCTTTCCAAGCAGATTTCTTAGGAGATTATAACGCAAATAGCTTAGAAACATCATACGCAGCTGCTAGAAAACCAGGAGCTAACATGCTTAGACATATTCAAGTAGAATCTAACATGTCTCTTACTGGTGCTAACGCTGATACGAGAATTAAGCAAAAACCTTCTGCTGTAAATAAAACTTTAGTAGAAGTTTATAACGCAATCGTAGGAGGCGGTACTTCTGATAAAGTAGCTTCTGAAATTGCTAAAGAATTACAAGCTAAAGGAAACAAAGCGGTAGTTTTTGCTGACGGTTCTAAAGCTTCTTATGTTCTGGCACACTTAATCAATCAAAAATTAGGTTCTGTAGCTTTCACTGGAAAAGCTAACCTATTAAAAGAATATGACAACGCTAGATTTAACGAGTTTTTAACTTGGGTAAATGCTGGTCAAGTTGGTGTTTTAGTTGCTAACAACGTAAACCCAATCTATTCTCACGCAAAAGGTGCAGAATTCAAAAAATCATTAAGCAAAGTAGGAACTGTAGTTGCTGTAGCTGATAAGAAAAATGAAATTGCTCAAGCAGCAAAAGTAGTCATTCCAGCAGCACACTGGTTAGAGTCTTGGGGTGATATTGCTCCTCAAACTGGTGCTTATTCATTAATGCAACCTACGATCCAAAAAATATTCAAATCTAGACAAATTGAAGAATCACTTCTTGTTTGGATGAATGGAAAAGGATTTACTCCTAACTATTATGAATATTTAAAAGCCAATGCTGCAACAATTCTTAATGGAACTTCATTTAACCAAGCTCTTTATAACGGTTTTAATGCAGGAAACATTACAGGAACTCTATCTTACACAGGTGGAGATGCTGCAAAAGCGGTGTCTGAATTACAAGGTTTCAAAGCTTCTAAATTAGAACTTGTACTTTATACCACCACTGCAATGGGAGACGGTACTCAAGCCAATAACCCTTGGCTACAAGAGTTACCAGATCCAATTACGAGAATGGCTTGGGATAACTACCTTACTATTTCTCCAGCAGACGCTAAAGAATTTGGTATCGAAAATGAATTAAATGCGAGAATGCAGTTAGATGGTACTGTGGTAAATCTTACTGTAAATGGTGTGAAATTAGAAAACGTTCCTGTTTTCATTCAGCCAGGTCAAGCAGAAGGTTCATTAGGTCTTGCTTTAGGTTATGGTAAAAAAGACTCAGGTAAAGTAGCTGAAACAGGTGTAAACGCTTATCCTTTATTTGATGGATATAACACTGTAGTATCTAATGTTTCTATTGAAAAATCAGGAGCAGATGATCACGAATTTGCAGGTGTACAGCTTCAAAATACATTAATGGGTCGTTACGAAATCGCTAAAGAAGTAACATTAGACACTTACTTAAACGAAGACGTAAACAAGTGGAATAAACCATTAACAATGGAAACATTACAAGGAACTTTACCAATGGGCAAAGTAGATCTTTGGGATGCTTTCGATGATACAGATGGTCCTCACTTTAATCTTTCTGTAGACCTTAACTCATGTATCGGTTGTGGAGCTTGTATCATTGCTTGTCAAGCAGAAAACAACGTACCTGTAGTAGGTAAAGAAGAGGTAAGAATGTCTAGAGATATGGCTTGGCTAAGAATCGATAGATATTACTCTGCTAAAGAAAAAATTGAAGTAAAAGAAGGTTTAGACAAGGGATTAAATGTTCCTAACCTTTATGATATATTAATTGAACCAAACGAAAGTCCTGATGTGATTTTCCAACCAGTAATGTGTCAGCACTGTAATCACGCACCTTGTGAAACAGTATGTCCTGTTGCTGCAACTTCTCACGGTAAGCAAGGTCAAAACCAAATGGCTTACAACAGATGTATCGGTACAAGATATTGTGCAAATAACTGTCCTTACAAAGTAAGAAGATTCAATTGGTTTACTTATAACTTGAATGATAAGTTTGACTTCAACATGAACAACGATTTAGGAAGAATGGTTCTAAATCCAGATGTTGTAGTAAGAACTAGAGGGGTAATGGAAAAATGTTCTATGTGTATCCAAATGACTCAAGCTACAATTCTAGAAGCTAAAAAAGAAGGCAGAAGAATTGAAGATGGAGAACTTAAAACAGCTTGTTCACAGGCTTGTTCTACAGGAGCACTTAAATTCGGTGATATGAATGATAAATCATCAGAAGTAAGAGCATTATTCAATGACAAGAGAAAATATGTATTGCTAGAAGAAGTGGGTACTAAACCAAACGTATTCTACCATACAAAAGTGAGAAACAGAAAAGAAAACAACGTTTAAATAATATAAATAGGTAAAAAATGTCAGGACATTACGAAGCCCCTATTAGGGAACCGCTAATTATTGGTCACAAGACTTATCACGATATCACCGAAGATATTGCAAGACCTATCGAAGAAAGAGCCGGAAAACTCTGGTGGATTTCTTTTTGGGCAGCTCTAGTTCTATTTGTATACGGTTTTGGATGTATTGCTTACACCATTGGTACCGGTATCGGAGCTTGGGGACTAAACAAAACTATTAACTGGGGTTGGGATATTACTAACTTCGTTTGGTGGGTAGGTATTGGTCACGCAGGAACCTTAATCTCTGCAGTATTGTTATTATTTAGACAAAGATGGAGAATGTCTGTAAACCGTTCTGCAGAAGCGATGACGATTTTTGCAGTTGTACAGGCAGCAATCTTCCCAGTAATTCACATGGGTAGAGTTTGGGTAGGATATTGGGTATTCCCTTTACCAAACCAATTTGGTTCTCTTTGGACTAACTTTAACTCTCCACTACTTTGGGACGTATTTGCAATCTCTACTTACTTCTCTGTATCTACTGTATTCTGGTTCATGGGATTAATCCCAGACTTTGCGATGATTAGAGATAGAGCAAAAACGCCTTGGACTAAAAAGATTTATACATTCCTAGCATTCGGTTGGGGTGGTAAAGCAAAACACTGGCAAAGATTCGAAGAGTTATCTCTTGTATTAGCTGGTTTAGCAACACCACTTGTATTCTCAGTACACACCACGGTATCATTTGACTTCGCAACTTCAGTAATCAAAGGATGGCACTCTACCATCTACCCTCCTTACTTCGTAGCAGGTGCGATTTTCTCAGGATTCGCAATGGTACAAACCCTTCTATTGGTTGCTAGAAAAGTAGCACACTTAGAAGATTATATTACCATGTATCATATCGAAATTATGAATATCGTAATCATCGTAACAGGTGGTATGGTAACAGTAGCTTATGCTGTAGAATACTTCATCGGTTGGTACTCAGGAAGTAGATATGAAGACTTTACATATTTATCTCCAGGTGCTGCTACTGGTCCTTACTGGTGGGCATTCTGGGCGCTAATTATCTGTAACTTAGTTGTTCCTGCTTCTTTCTGGTTCAAAAAATTAAGAACAAATATTATTTGGACTTTCTTCGTAGCATTAATCATCAACATCGGTATGTGGTTTGAAAGATTTGACATCATTGTTATCAACCTTTCTAGAGACTACTTACCAGGTTCTTGGACGATGTTTAAGCCAACGATTATAGACGTAGGAGTTTATTTAGGAACAATTGGTTTCTTCGGAGTATTATTCCTATTGTACGCTAGAACATTCCCTGTAATTGCACAGGCTGAATTGAAGACTATTTTGAAAATTTCAGGTGAAACTTATAAAGCAAAAGAAGGAGATGAGCACCACTAAAAGAATATATGGACTTTATGGCGATGACGACGATTTAATGAACGGCGTTAAAGCTTTCAGAGATAAAGGTATTGAAATTACCGAAGTGTATACTCCATTCCCAGTTCACGGGCTAGATAAAGCTTTAGGTCTTAAGAAAACTAGAATTTCAGACGCAGCTTTCATTTATGCTTGTTATGGTGTTACCATTGGTGCTTTAGCAACTTGGTATATGATGAATCATGACTGGCCACAAAACATCGGTGGTAAACCAGCTTTTTGGTGGGCTCATAACATGCCTGCTTTTGTAGTTCCAATGTTTGAATTAATGGTATTCTGTGCTGCACACATGATGTCTCTTACTTTCTTAGTAAGAAATAAAATGTATCCTGGAGCTGCTCCTCAGAATCCAGATCCTAGAACTACGGATGATAAGTTTATGATGGAGTTTGTGTCTGAAGATGTAGAAACCATTAAACAGATGCTGATTGAAACAGGTGTAGAAGAAATAACTGTAAAAGATGCGTAATATGAAAAATATTTTAAAAATAACAACCATCTTGGGAATCTCAGTTATCGCGCTGAATTCTTGTGGACCCAAAGATAATCCGCCATTAGTTTACTTTCCGGATATGTATTTTCCTGTAGCTTATGACCCAATGTTAAAAACTGCTAGTAAAGCAGATGGACATTATGTAAGCAAAGAAAACGAAATCCCAGCTTTTGTAAATAACTACGGCTCTACTCTACTTTCTCCTGTAGAAGGTACGGTTCCTCAAGACAAGGAAGGAATTTTACCAGAAGATAAAACTCCTAAAAATGTAGAAGAATATACTGCATTTTATGAAGAGTCAAAAAGTGTTACCGTTTCTCCTCTAGATCCTAAAAATAAAGAAAAAGATTTAGCAAGAGGTAAAAAATTATACGAAATGACTTGTGCAGCTTGTCACGGTGTGGGAGGTGATGGACAAGGTCCAATTGTACAAAGTGGTGCATATTCTGGTGTTCCTAATTACAAAGACAGACAGATTACAGTAGGTTCTACTCATTATGTAATTGTAAACGGAAGAAACTTAATGGGATCTTACGCTGGTCAATTAGCTCCTGCTGATAGATGGAGAGTAGCAATGTATGTAATGAGCGCTTTCAAAGCTGATGCTGTAGCTCCTGTAGCCACTGCTGATGCAACTACAACTCAAACCAATACTAAATAATAAAAACAGAAAAAAATGTATAGTTTTTCACCAAAATTAAAATTGTATTCTATTATACTGATAGTTGTTGGATTGGTACTATTCGGTATTGGCTACATGTTAAATCATGGGTTAAATGAGTCTGCAATTCAGACAATGATGGATAATGTACACCATGGTACAGAACATCATACCCCAATGAACTCTTCAGAATTAGTAGGACCTCAAGATAATGCTGCACACTTAGAACATGCTACGCATCAGATTCATAATACACCGTTCTCGGCTTTATTAACTGCTGCTATGTTATTCTTCGGAATCTCTGCTTGTGCTTTATTCTTTTTATCAATTCAGCATGCAGCTCACGCTGGTTGGTCTGTAATCGTAACAAGAGTAATGGAAGCGGTAGCTTCATTCATTCCAGTAGGTGGGATTGTTTTATTAATCTTAACTTTCCTAAACGTAGGTGGAATTGCTCATTTATATCACTGGATGGATCCGGATTTAACAAATCCTAATTCTCCAAACTTTGATGTTATCCTTTACGAAAAATCTAAATTCTTAAACATTCCTTTTTATGTAGTGAGAGTTCTTATCTACGTAATTGGAGCTTCTTTCTTCGTTTGGAAAATTAAGAAAGTTTCTAAGAGATTAGATGAAACTAAAGATAGAAAAGATTACAAAGCATTATACAACTGGAGTGTAGGTTACATCGCTTTCTTCGGATTTGCTTCTGCAGCTTGGGCTTGGGATTTCTTAATGTCTATTGACCCTCACTGGTATTCTACACTTTATATTTGGTATTCTATGGTATCTACTTTATCAAGTGCTGTTGCAGTAATTATTATTGTTGCAGTTTACTTAAAGAAAAAAGGGCTTTTACCACAGTTTAATGATAACCACTTACATGATTTAGCTAAATTCTTATTTGCTACTTCATTATTATGGACTTATTTATTCTTTGACCAATTCATGCTTTACTGGTACGCAAACATCCCAGAAGAAGTAAGATATTTCTTTGACAGATTTGCTTACTACAAGTACACTTTCTTACCAATGCTTATCATCAACTTCTTATTACCACTATTGGTATTAGTAAGTTCTAGCATCAAGAGAAATTACAAAGTAGTAACTACAATGGCTGTTCTAGTAATTCTAGGTCACTGGTTAGATTTCTTCAACATGATTATGCCAGGAACAGTAGGACCTTTCTGGAATAATGCATACACATTCTTATTAGTAGTAGGTGCATTCTTATTCATGGTAGGTTTATTCGTTTTAGTAGTAATGTCTGCATTATCTAAACTTAAATTGATTCCTGAAGGAAATCCTCTAGTAAAAGAATCTAAGATTTTTGAATATCCTTTCTAATTTCAGAAAGAAACATCATATAAATCCCAACTTATTGTTGGGATTTTTTTATTTTTGTATATAAATATTCATTTTATGAAACGTTTCCTTTTTCTAAGCATATTTTCATTGCTTTTTTTAATTGGTTGTAAAAAAGATGCTGTAGATGCAAGTAGTACAAAAGCCTTCCAAGAAAGTATCAATGACATGTCTTCTTCGCTTCCCACTATTAAACAAATTAAGTTTAATGAAGCTCTTTATATTCTAAAAACCTTTGGTGTAGATGCAGAAGGTGATATCGAAGAACTAAAAGCTCTTGGCAAACTTCTAGAAGGAAAAAAAGTGCCAGAAATTTTTGCAATGGCAGACAAAGTAGCACAAGAAAATGGCATCAACTGGGCGAGTACAGCTCCTCCTTCATTAGGTGAAATGAATATCTTTCAAAATATCATGCCGTCTGAAACAGATGTAAATGATATTACCGCAAATTCTTTGCAAATTACAACCAGTGAAGTCTCTGTAGATAGTGTTTTAGGGCCAAAAGCTTTACAAATCGTTCCAAGATTATTAGATGCTGCAGGAAATAAAGTAGATTTCGAAAATGCAGCCTTAGAAACCACTTTAGAAGTTTCTAGTCAAGGAGTAAAACTTTTGACTTCTAAAAATTTAATGCAAAACAATCAATTCAAAGGGTTTTATATGAGATTTTCTTCTCTTCCTCAAGAGAAAGTAATAGATAATAAAATTGACATAAAAGTTACTGTAAAAACGTCTAAGAAAACCATTCAAATGACCAAAATGGGTGTAGATGTAAATCCTAACGCTCTTTTGATGCCTCAAAGCTCAGAAAATCCAGAAAATCTTGAAGGAACTCCAGAAGAAAATGCTACGGGAACAGATTCTCCAAAAGTAATTGGCGATCCAAAAAATACAGTTGTGAATTTCTTAAGCAACTTAAACAGTCAGAACTTAAAAGCAGCTTACAGTCAGTCAGAAAACCCGAATTGGGGTTCTTATGAAACATTTGCCAATCCTACATCTGGTTTTGGAACGGTAAAAAGTGTAGATGTAACCAACGTTTCTACTAAAGCGAATGCCAATAACACTGCAAGTGTAAATGCAACGTATACTGTAACAGATAAATCTGGAAACGCAACTTCACTTGATGTTTCTTATGGATTAAAAGCTACAGAAACAGGTTGGAAAATTACCAGCTACAAAATTAATTCTTCTCAAAAAAAATAAATTAAAATCCAATAAAATGGCAACGCAAGATTTAATCGCTAGATTAGAAAGCACAATTCAGAATATTCCAGATTTCCCAATCGAAGGAATACAATTCAAAGACATTACGCCCATTTTCTTAAATCCTAAATTATACGAAGACGTAATTGCAGATTTAGTAGAATTCAGCAGAGGAAAAGTAGATGTAGTGTGCGGAATAGAAAGCAGAGGCTACCTCTTCGGAATTGCAATTGCTGTTGCCCTAGAAGTTCCATTTATTTTAATTAGAAAAAAAGGAAAACTTCCTCCTCCATTTATTTCAGAAAAATACGATTTAGAATACGGAACTGCCGAAATAGAAATGCGCACGAACCAAATTCAACCTAATCAAAGAGTATTAATTCACGATGATTTATTAGCAACTGGCGGAACAACTGAAGCTGCCGCTAAATTGGTTGAAAAACAGGGCGCAAAAGTAACACAGTTCAGTTTTTTAATTGGTCTTAAAGATTTACACGGCGAAGATAAACTGAAACAGTTTGACGCAGAAGTGTACAGTATTTTGAACTACTAATTTTAATTATTTTTTTCTCCATTTTGCAATTTTCAGCTCATATTTTTGATGCTGAAAAACATTGTAATATTTTTTTTTCAAATCGTCAATCATAACTGTAATTTTTGTAAATTTATACAAGAATTCATGGATAATGAATAGGTTTTCTGCATTATATAAAAGAATATTAATTTTAGTTGTCTCCATTCTCATTTTTGTCTTATTGGGAGCATTAGCGCTTATGTATTCTGAGAAAATGAGATTTCTAGACGCGGTTTGGTACAGCATTATGACGCTCACAACCGTAGGTTTTGGAGTGCCTGATAATTTCTCAGATTTAGGAAAAATCATTACTATTTTTTTAATGCTTTTCGGTGTGGGAGCTGTGCTTTATGGTTTAACAGCACTTGCATTAGAATTCTTTAACGGAAATTTCGCCAAAGAATACAAACAAAATCTCATCAAACGCAATATGAAAAATTTAGAAAATCACATCATCATTTGTGGTTTCGGGAGAAATGGCAGACAAGCCGCCAGAAAACTTATTCTCCACAAAAAACCTTTTGTTATTATTGACAAAAAACCGCTAGAAAATAGAGATGATGAGTTCCGCAACACTATTTTTATCCACGGAAATGCGGTAGAAGATGAAATCTTGATAAAAGCTGGAGTAGAAAAGGCAAATGGAATCATCGCTTGTTTACCATCTGATGCAGATAATCTTTTTATCGTAATCAGTTCCAAAGAATTGAATCCAAAAATTAAAGTCATCAGTAGAGCTTCTAACAGCAGCACCATCAAAAAATTGAAAACTGCAGGTGCCGAAAATGTAATTATGCCAGATAAAATTGGCGGCGAACACATGGCTTCTCTGCTTATCACCCCAGATTTGGTAGAATTTATTGACAATATTGTGCTAGAAGGTACCAAAAAAATTAACGTTTTAGAAATTTATACCGATAAACTTTCAAAAGATTTTATCGGCAAAAAATTAGAAGAACTAAAAATTTTCCCAAAAACAGGATGTAAAATTGTAGGCTACAAAGACGTTCATGGCGAATACATCATCAATCCTGACGAAAGTAAACTCATAGAACCGAATAGTTGTATTTTCATTCTTGGGCAACCTCATCAGATTGAAAACCTACAAAACATGTATCCTCAATAAGACAAATATTTCTCATAAAAACCCTAACTGAAAACCACTGAAAATAAATATTGTATATCACAATAGAAACTATTATTTTTGCATTTCAATTTCAAAATTATGACAGACAAGCATAAAAGCAAAAAAGAGCTAGAGAACGAAGGAAAAGAAACGGTAGAAATTTTTCAAGATTTAGACCAAACCGCGCTCAAAACAGAGATGTTCATTGAAAAATACGCTAAACAAATCGGGATTATTTTCGGTGCTGTAGTATTAGCAGTTTTAGGATACTTTGCTTATCAGCAATTCATCGCTAATCCTAAAAATGAAGAAGCTACACTGAGCTATCTGGCTGCTCAAAAAAACCTTTCAGAAGGAAAAGATGACATCGCACTAGGTGGAAAATCTGCTGCAAATCCAGGATTCAAAGGTACTTATGAGCAATTTACTAGCACTGATGCAGGTAAACTTTCTGCTTACAATGCAGGTTTACTAAAATTCAAAGAAGGTAAATACCAAGAAGCTTACGATTTATTAGATAAGTTTTCTTCTGATAATAAAATCTTAATGGCTCTAAAATATGGAGCAATGGGAGATGCTCAAGCAAATCTTAACAAAAATGAAGATGCTCTTTCTCTTTTAGATAAAGCTGCTTCTGCTTCTGATGATGCTTACACTTCTTATTACTTTACAAGAAAAGCTGGTTTACTAGCACTTGCAATGAAGAAAAACGCTGAAGCTAAAAAATACTTCGAAACCATCGAAGAAAAATATGCAGATTATGACGGCGGTACTTCTGATGCTTATATAGAAATGGTAAAAAACTTTTAAAAATATAAAATGGCAACTGTAAATCTTTCGGATTACAAACCATTACAAATCTCAAATGCTGATTCTTTTAGAATCGGCATTGTTGTTTCAGATTGGAATGATTTTGTAACATATAACCTTCGCGATGCAGCGATACAAATTCTAGAAAAAGAAGGCGTAAAAAAAGAAAATATAGAAATTTTTTCTGTTCCTGGTGCATTTGAATTAAGCTACGCTTGCATGCAATTGTGTGCCGCAGAAAACCACGATGCAGTAATTGCCATCGGCAATGTAATTAGAGGAGAAACTCCACATTTTGATTACGTTTGCAGCGCTGTAGCTCAAGGAATTAAAGATTGTAATGTAATGACAGATGTTCCGGCTATTTTCTGTGTTTTGACAAATGATAATAAGGAACAATCTTTAGCAAGAAGCGGCGGAAACCTTGGAAACAAAGGCGTAGAAGCGGCGGTTACTGCTCTTAGAATGATTGAATTCAGAAGAAATTTGAATAAATAATCAAATTCTACACACAAATCTCAAAATTGTATTAAAATGTATCTTCAAAAAGTAAAACCTTTTCTCTATTTAGGAATTTTTTACCTTATCGTTTCCTTTTTATTAAGGTTAGTATTTGTATTCCACCCGATTACGACTGCAGATTTTTCTTTTGCAGAAGTACTAAAGGTTACTTCACTAGGATTAGTGAATGACATTTTGGTATTTACAATTGCCAGTAGCTTTTTAGCGCTTTATTTTTTATTCCTGTCAAACAGTAAATATCAAAAACCTTACGGACAAATCATCCTAGGAGTTCTGGTTCTTGCTTTTATATACATTTTAGCTACCCCGAATAATATTTTCAAACAATATGGAGGTGGCGTTGTGAAAATTGTTTTGGCATTTCTGGGACTTAAAATTTTATTTTTTGCATTGATGCTGTTTCTACCAAAACAAAGGCTTAAAATCAGAAATAGTTTATACTTTACCACGCTATTCTTGTACGTGCTTTTGATTATCTTCAATGCCGTTTCAGAATATTTCTTCTACAATGAATTTGGGGTTCGTTATAATTTTATCGCGGTAGACTATCTTATCTACACCACCGAAGTTATAGGAAATATTATGGAAAGTTATCCTATCATTCCTCTGTTTACTGCTATTTTCGTAGTAACAGGATTGGCAACTTGGTGGATTTACAAAAAAACCAAAGACAGCCTTCTACAATTACCTAATTTAGTTCAAAAGTTTACTTTATTAGGTGTTTTTGCTGTTTTATTGGGAATTAGTTTAAGCTTTGCAGAGAAAATTAACCTTAAAAAAGGAAATATTTTCCAACAGGAAATCGCAGCCAACGGAATGGTAAAATTCTACGAAGCTTTCAGTAATAATACGTTAGATTTTTTCACCTTCTATCCTACTGTTGACCAAAAAACCGCAGAAAAAAACACTCTGATTCCTTTAGGAACCACAACTTTAAGCAGACCTATCACTTCAGAGAAACCAGAATTACAAAAAAATGTGGTTCTCATTTCTATAGAAAGTTTGTCTGCAGCTTACATGAAAGCTTACGGTTACGAAGAAAGTGTAACTCCTTTCTTAGACCAGTTGGCACAAAAAAGTTTATTTTTCACCAATTTATACGCAACAGGAAACAGAACGGTAAGAGGTTTAGAAGCATTAACGCTTTGTATTCCGCCAACCGCTGGAGAAAGTGTAATTAAAAGAGAAAAAGAAAACAAAAATAAATTTACCACAGGAAGCGTATTTAAGTCAAAAGGTTACAGCGTTAAATATTTATACGGTGGTTACAGCTATTTTGACAATATGAAAGATTTCTATGGAGGAAATGGCTACGAAATTGTAGATAGAGATAATTTTACGCCAGAAGAAATCACTTTTGCTAATGTTTGGGGAGTTTGTGACGAAGATATGGCCAAAAAAGCCATCAGCGAAATGAACAAAGATTATAAAGCTGGTAAACCTTTCTTCCATCATTGGATGACGGTTTCTAACCACAGACCTTTTACTTATCCAGAAGGAAAAATAGACATTCCGGCAGATTCTAAATCTAGAAAAGGTGGCGTAAAATACACCGATTATTCTATCATGAAATTTTTTGAAATGGCTCAAAAACAGCCTTGGTTCAAAAATACCGTTTTCGTGATTGTAGCAGACCATTGTTCATCTAGTGCTGGTAAAACAGAACTTCCGATGGATAAATATAGAATTCCGGCGATGATTTACGCACCAGAATTTGTGGCGCCACAGAAATTCTCACAAGTTACTTCTCAGATAGATGTAATGCCTACTGTTTTGGGATTATTGAACTTCAAATATCAATCTAAATTTTTAGGTCAAGATGTATTTTCTAAAAATTTCGTTCCTAGAGCCTATATTGCAACTTATCAGGATTTAGGATTTATAAAAGACAATTACCTTACCGTGATTTCTCCTACCAAAAATATTAAGCAATATCAATTAGTTCAAAAACCTAATACCAATACCTCAACTGAGTTTAACATTTATTACACCGAAAATCTTTTACAAGACAATCCTAGAAAAGATTTGGTAGATCAAACCATTTCAAATTATCAAAGTACAAGCTTTTGGCTAAAAAATAAAATGCTCGACAAATAATTTTTTATTACATTTATCCATCATTAAATTTTAAATATTAAAATTATGAAATGGACAAACGATAGAGCAGATAACGTAGATGATAGAAGAGGTTCTGGTGGTGGCGGAATGCTAGTTGGTGGTGGACTAGGAACCTTAATCATTGCTGCAATTATATTTTTCTTGGGAGGTGATCCTTCTGCTATTTTAAGTAACGGTGTTGGAAACGCTCCTCAAACAGAACAAAGAGAACTCACTGCTGAAGAACTTCAGGTAAAAGAATTTGTAAGAATGCTTTCTGCAGAAAATAACCAAACTTGGACTAAAATTTTCTCAGAAAACGGAATGCAATACAGAGAACCGAAAATTGTACTCTTCGAAAATGTAACGCAATCTGGTTGCGGAACTGCACAAGCTGCGATGGGACCATTTTATTGCCCTGCAGATGAAACGGTTTACATGGATATGAGTTTCTTTGGGGAAATGCAACAGAAATTTGGCGCTCGAGTTACAGAATTTACGGTGGCCTATGTTTTAGCTCATGAAATTGGGCATCACATCCAGACGATTTTAGGAACTACTCAACAGGTAGATAAAATGCGCAGAAGTGGACAATATTCTGAGGGTGAAATGAATAGAACTTCAGTAGCTACAGAATTACAAGCAGATTTCTACGCAGGTTTATGGGCAAAACAAACCGATAACAGAGAAAAATTTCTGGATTCTCAAGATATCCAGAGTGCTATGGAAGCTGCAGCTGCAGTAGGCGATGATAATATTCAAAAAAGAACGGCAGGTTATGTAAACCAAGAAGCTTTTACTCATGGTAGCTCGAAACAACGTGTGGAATGGTTCATGAAAGGTTATAATTCTGGTGATATAAGACAAGGAAATACTTTCGACCAACTTTTAAAATAAAAAAAAATAAAATCCCGAAAATTATCGGGATTTCTTATGCGGATAAGTTGAACTTATTTTTTCTTCTTTTTGTTGGTGTAATCAAAATACAATAACGATTTCACTATTTCAGGATAATCAGCATCTTTTTCAGTATAAAACTTTTCTAGAAGTGCCAGATTATTATCCAAATTATCAGAATCTAAAATTTCTAATTTATTTCTCACTTGAGAGCTATCATAAGTAGTTCCTGAAATGATATTTCCCTCTTGAGAAATTCTAAAAATAAAAGTGTCAGGATTATAACTGCTTTTCCCTTTCAAAAAAACTGGCGTTCCCGTTCCTTCAATTTTCAGAATTACATCATCTAAATGTTGCACATCATAATCAGCTTCATATTGCACCATAATATCGTCATATTTTACTCTCACCGTGGTTTTGTAATCATTTTTAACGATAATAGAAGCGGTGTACGTTTTATTGGAAGTCCATTTCACAAAACCATAACTATTGATGCCACAACTTTGAGAAAAGACGAATACTGAAAATATCAGCAAGAAAAGAGCGTAAAGTTTTTTCATAACAGAGTGATTTAATATTATAAAAATAGAGATTATTTTATTAAATCAACACTTTTTATAAAAAATAATTTTGAATTTTTAAATAATTTAAAGACTTACCTTAAAAATTCATCAATCCATTTTATTTCAATCCTTTGAAAAATTCCCACATTACGATTCCACCGCAAACCGAAACATTAAGGGAATGCTTGGTTCCCAACTGTGGAATTTCTAGACATTCATCTAAATCTGTTAAAATCTCATCAGAAATTCCTTCTACTTCATTACCTAAAACCAAAGCATATTTTTTAGTTCTATCAATATTAAAATCTGTAATCATCACAGAATTAGTAGTTTGTTCAATTCCAATAACTTCGTAACCTAACGTTTTTAAATCTATGACGGCTTCTTTTACACTCTCATAAAATTGCCAATCTACACTTTCAGTTGCGCCTAATGCTGCTTTGTGAATTTCTCTGTGAGGAGGTTTCGGAGTAATGCCACAAAGAATAATTTTCTCCACCAAAAAAGCATCAGCAGTTCGGAAAGCCGCCCCTACATTATGCATACTTCTTACATTATCTAAAATCACCACCAACGGAATTTTCTCTGTCTTTTTGAAGGTTTCTACATCTATTCTTCCTAATTCTTCTAATTTCAGTTTTTTGGTAGGGCGCATTTTCGTATTTTTGGGCAAAATTAAGGTTTTCCAACGCAAGGACGCAATATAAATTTTGATTTTCAGTATGCTTTTAAGTCGCAATGATTTTGTCTCTGACAAAATTTTATTTTTTTGAACAAAATCATTCATCTCTGATGAATCTTTGCGACGTAAAAACAGTAATTTTGTAAAAAATAGTTTTAACAATATCTTGCGCCTTTGCGTTAAAGAATAAATCATATGGCAAAAAAAGAAACTCCGTTAATGACTCAGTACAATACCATCAAAGCGAAATATCCAGATGCTTTGTTGCTTTTCAGAGTGGGAGATTTCTACGAAACTTTCGGGCAAGATGCCATAAAAACTTCTCAGATTTTAGGAATTGTTCTTACCAAAAGAGCCAATGGAGAAGGTCATATTGAGTTAGCAGGTTTTCCGCATCATTCTGTAGATTCTTACTTGCCAAAATTGGTAAGAGCCGGAATGCGTGTTGCGATTTGCGACCAATTGGAAGACCCAAAAATGGTGAAAGGTATCGTGAAACGTGGCGTTACAGAATTGGTAACTCCCGGTGTTACGTTTAACGAGCAGGTTTTGAATTCCAAAAAAAATAATTTCTTGCTTTCTCTTCACAAAGAAAAAGAGAAATTTGGGATTGCGCTAGTAGATGTTTCTACGGGTGAATTTCTGGTTGCAGAAGGAAATTTAGAGAAATTACTGCACATTGTTCACACTTTTGATCCTGCTGAAATTATTTACCAAAGAACCGCCGAAATTCCTTCTCAACTTAAAAATAAAAACTGTTTTAAGTTAGAAGATTGGGCGTATCAATATAATTTTGCTTACGAAAAACTGAATTCCCATTTTAAAACCAAATCTCTAAAAGGTTTCGGGATTGATGAACAAAAATTGGGGATTACCGCAGCAGGAGCGATTTTCGCTTATTTAGTCGAAGACACGCATCACGCTCTTTTACAGCACATTACCAAAATACAAAGCATTCCGCAAGATGATTATTTAATGATGGATAATTTCACTTTGAGAAATTTAGAAATTGTACATTCTAGTAATTTTCAAGGGAAATCTTTGCTCGATATCATTGATAAAACTTCCACAGCAATGGGAGGAAGATTGCTTCGCAGAAGATTGATTTTACCGCTGAAATCTGTGAACGAAATCAACCGAAGACTTTCTCTGATTGAATTTTTCAACAATGAGGATTCTTTGAAATTTGAAATCCTAGATTTATTAAAAGGAATTTCAGATTTAGACCGATTGGTTGGAAAATTGGCTGCCGAAAAAATTTCACCGAAAGAACTCGG
The DNA here is from genome assembly GCF_041431305.1 of Cloacibacterium sp. Arc13. NCBI lineage: Bacteria > Pseudomonadati > Bacteroidota > Flavobacteriia > Flavobacteriales > Weeksellaceae > Cloacibacterium > Cloacibacterium sp. Arc13. The sequence continues at coordinate 325,611 of NZ_JASMRM010000001.1, read as the reverse complement.
TTACCTTCGTCAGAGTTTAATCAATATTCAGAAAATCAGAGAATTATTGAGTTCTCATCACGATGTTTTGGCTTGGCTAGAACCTCTGAACAATTTAGAAGAACTCATTTCTTATCTTCTGAATCATTTGAATGAAGAACTTCCGGTAAACCTCAACAAAGGAAATGTCATCAAATCTGAAGTTTCGGAAGAACTCGATAGATTGAGAAATCTTCAAAGCAAAGGGAAAGGTTTTTTGGATGAAATGTGCCAAAGAGAAATCGAAAGAACAGGAATTTCTTCCCTGAAAATTGATTTCAATAATGTTTTTGGTTACTACATTGAGGTTAGAAATACACATAAAGACAAAGTTCCAGAAGATTGGATTCGTAAACAAACTTTGGTAAATGCAGAACGTTATATTACCGAAGAATTGAAGGAATACGAAACTCAAATTCTCGGCGCAGAAGAAAAAATTTCACAAATTGAACACCAATTGTATCGTCAGGTTTGCGAAAATGTGATGATGTACATTGACCAAATTCAAGAAAATTCTAACTTAATTGCGCAGTTAGATTGTGCGGTTTCACTTTCTGAATTAGCAATTTCAGAAAATTATACCAAACCCGTTCTCAACGAAACTTTTGCGATTGATATTAAAGAAGGAAGACATCCCATTATTGAAAAATCACTTCCTTTAGGCGAAAAATATATTCCGAATGATGTTTTTCTAGATAAAGATGCTCAACAAATCATCATGGTAACGGGTCCAAACATGGCGGGTAAATCTGCGATTTTGAGACAAACTGCTATTATTTGTTTATTGGCGCAAATCGGAAGTTTCGTCCCTGCAAAACATGCCGAAATTGGCATTTTAGATAAAATTTTTACCAGAGTTGGCGCTACCGATAATATTTCTGCTGGGGAATCAACTTTTATGGTAGAAATGAACGAAGCTGCCAATATTTTGAATAATATTTCGGAGAGAAGTTTGATTTTACTAGATGAAATCGGCCGTGGAACTTCTACTTATGACGGGGTTTCCATTGCTTGGGCGATTGCAGAATATCTTCATCAGCATTCTACTCAACCGAAAACACTTTTTGCAACGCATTACCACGAACTCAATGAAATGAGCGTGAATTTTGAAAGAATTAAAAATTTCCACGTGACCATTCAGGAGAATAAAGGCAATATTATTTTTCTCCGAAAATTAGTTTCTGGTGGAAGTGAACACAGTTTCGGGATTCACGTAGCAAAATTGGCAGGAATGCCTTCAAAAGTAGTAAACAGAGCTTCTGAAATTCTGAAAACGTTGGAAGATTCTCGCTCTCAAAGTGGTTCCACCGAAAAAATAAAACGGGTAACCGAAGAAAACCTTCAACTTTCTTTCTTCCAACTCGATGATCCTGTTTTGGAAAACATCAGAGAAGAACTCACGAAAATTGACATCAATACTTTAACACCAATTGAAGCGTTAATGAAGTTGAATGCGATTAAAAAGATGATTGGGAAGTAAGGTTTTAATGTATTGATTAGTCAAACGTCAAATAAAGAGGAACTTTAAATCTTTGCCTTGCTGGAAGATTATTAATTAAAGCTGGTGCCCATTTAACATCAACTTTTTTTATTGCGTTTAAAGCTTCTTTATTGAATTGTTTATTCTCACCAGAAACGGAAAAATCACCTAAAGAACCATCTTTTTGAACTACGAAAACAATTACTGTAAAAATTCTACCTTTCTTTTTATATTTTACTTTTGAGGTATCAAAGTTTTCCATTATTAATTTTTTAAAAACTTCAAAACCTTCTGGGAATTCAGCATCTTTGTCTTTGCTATAATAAATTTTTACTTTTTTCCCATCAATAATTGTGTCTTTTACTTGCCCAAAAACAAAGCCACTAAAAATAAGAGTGAAAAGTATAATAAACTTATTCATATAAAGTTTTTATCAAAGATACAATAATATGATTTTTAATTACAAATATTTCTTAACAACTATATTTCTATTTCTAGCAGAGGCTTCCATCGCTACTATTTTCAAAGATATTATTTGGTTAAGGGCTTATTTTGGCGATGTTTTAGTGGTAATTCTTATTTATACTTTTATGCTAACTTTCCTTGATATTAAAAACAAAATGCTTCTCAACATTGGGGTTTTCTTATTTGCTTGTGTCATAGAATTTGCTCAATATTTTCATTTTGCAGAATTATTAGGCTTTCAAGACAATAAAATTACCATGATTATTCTCGGAAATTCTTTTTCTTGGATTGATATTTTGTGCTATGCAATGGGTTCTTTTTGTATTTTTACTTTCCATAAGATTTTAAAATGAGACTATCACTTCTATTCATATTTTTATCCATTTTTGGATTTTCACAAACTGAAACTTATCAATTTCCTAAGATTCCTTCTAGCATTTCCGTGCCCATTTCTTTGCCGATTTCAGAAATCCAAAGATTAACGAATCAATCCATTACAGGAACACTTTACGAAGACCAATCCTATGAAAATAATGATAATGACCAACTGAAAACCAAAGTAGAAAAAGATGGCGAAATCACGATGAAAGCATTAACCAATAATAGATTACTATTTTCGGTTCCGCTTAAAATCTGGGCAGAAAAAGGTATCGGAACTTTGGGTTTATATTCTTACCAAGAAACCCAATTCAGAGTGGTGATGAATTTTATTTCATCCGTAGAATTTCTACAAAATTGGCAAGTAAAAACCACTACTTCTACCGCTGGTTTTGTTTGGCGAGAAAAACCAGTCTTAGATTTTGGGAAAATAAAATTTCCTTTAGCCAGCGTCATTGAAAAAATTCTGGTGAAACAACAAAAGGATTTTACCACTGTGATTGATGCGCAAATCCAACAAAAAATGAATCTTCAACCGTATATTCTCAAAGTGTGGAATAATTTTTCTGAACCTATGAAGATTTCTGATGAATACAACACTTGGCTGAAAATCACTCCGCAAACCGTAAAAATGTCGCCTTTAGAAATTTACCTTGACAAGATGAAAACTACAGTTTCCATTGATTTGTTCTCGGAAACTTTTGTGGGAAGCAAACCTTCGAAAAATCCTTTGGTGAATGCGGTTCCTTATTTTACTCCGGCTCAAAATCTGGGTAGAGAATTTCTGCTCAAAACCACCACGAATATTCCTTTTTCTGAAGCTACAGCGATTGCCCAAAAACAATTTCAAGGCAAAGAATTTCCTTTTAACGAAGGAAAATCAAAAATTAAAGTAGAAGACATAAAAGTCTATGCAGAAAACGAAAATGTAGTCATCGAAATTCAAACTTCGGGAAAAGTAAATGGCATTTCTTATATCAAAGGAAAACTCGTTTATGACGCCCAAAAACATAAAATAGGATTCACCAAATCTGATTTTAAACTGAAAACCAAAAATATTTTTCACAAAGCGATTACTTCACTTTTTGAAGGAAAAATCGTGAAAATGATTGAACAAGACTACGGAATTCCGTTTTTAGACCTCGAAAAAGCATCAAAAAGATCTATTGAAGAAAGTTTCAATAAAGAATACCAAAAAGGATTTAAACTTTCGGGAAAGGTAATGGATTTTAAACCTACAGAATTCTTAATTTCTGATGAACATATTACAACGGTAGTTGATACTTATGCAAAAGTAGAATTGAAAATCGAGGGAATGAGTTTTTAATTTTTAGCATTCAAATCCTGCGCAATCAGCCATGCTTCGCTCCAACATGCTTGGAAATTAAAACCACCAGTTACCGCGTCAATATTCAGAACTTCCCCTGCAATATAGAAATTTTCTAAAATTTTAGATTCCATCGTTTTGAAGTTAATTTCTTTTAAATCCGCTCCACCTGCTGTTACAAATTCGTCTTTAAAGGTAGATTTTCCTTTGACTTGCATTGTATTTTCGCAGAGATTTTCTAGAATTTTTTGGAGTTCTTGCTTCGTGATGTGCGAAATATTTTTTTCTAAATCTACTTTAGACAACCAAAGAATTCTATGCCAAAAGCGAGTGGTAATTTCAAAAACTTTCGCATTCCCAATAGTTTTCTTGGGATTTTCTTCTCTGTAATTTTTGAAAACTTCTTCCGCTTGTTCTTTGTCTACGCCTATGAAATTTACTTTAATTTCAAAATTGTATTTCAGATCGGCGAGTTCTCTCGCTTTCCATGCTGAAAGTTTCAGAATTGCTGGCCCAGAAAGTCCCCAATGCGTAATGAGAAGTGGTCCAAATTCTTCCATTTTCAATTTTGGAATAGAAACTTCTGCATGAGGAAAACTCGTTCCCATTAAATCATTCAGCACATCATTTTTGATATTAAAAGTAAACAATGACGGAACTGGCGAAACAATTTTATGCCCTAAATTTTCAATCATTTTCAAAGATTTCGGCGAACTTCCTGTGGTGTAAATCACATAATCGGTGAAGATTTCTCCTTCTTTGGTGATGATTTTATATCCTTTTTCTAATTTCTGAATTTCTAAAACGACTGATTGTGTTTTGATTTCAAAGTTTTTAGTTTGAACTTCTTTCAAAAAACAATCCATAATGGTTTGAGAGGAATTACTTTCTGGGAAGATTCTGTTGTCATTTTCTATCTTCAACGAAACATTTCGTTGAGCAAACCAATCCATCGTATCTCCTGGTTGAAATTTACTGAAAACACTCAATAATTCTTTGCTTCCTCTAGGATAAAATTTCACCAATTCACGAGGATCAAAGCAGGCGTGAGTTACATTACATCTTCCACCTCCAGAAATTTTTACTTTTTGAAGGGTTTCATTATTTTGTTCTAAAATAGTAACATAGTATTTTTCTGCATCAAGGTTTGCTGCACAGAAAAATCCTGCAGCGCCTCCTCCAATGATGGTGATTTTTTGCTTGTTTTGCATATTTTTTTTCACGCAAAGGCGCAAAATTTAATTTTTAAAAATAAATTGCTTTTTAAGGCGCAAGTTTTTCATCAAAGATGAAAATTGAAAAAATAGCGTCTTAATTCTTTGCAAAAATAAATAAAACATTGCGCCTTTGCGATAAATTTTTCTAAACCACGATTATTACGTAATTTTGAATCTTGAAAAATAAGTGATTTTATAACGGAATTGCGCCCCGAGTTGAGTGGAGCTCTCCCGAAAAAATATTTTTTAAAGAATGTAAAAAATATTTTTTCGGGAAGCGGGAACGGAACGAGGAATTTGGCGCCATAAAAAATAAAAATTTATGATTTACTACCATAAACACGAAGTTCGCTGGAGCGATATAGATGCCAACAGACATTTAGCCAACTCTTCTTATGTGCAATATTGTGCGCAAACGAGAATGGCTTTTATGACAAAACACAAAATGGGTGTTGCTCAACTCAACAGATGGGGAATTGGCCCCGTAATTTTGCACGAAAGATATTCTTTTTTTAAGGAAATTTATGCGGATCAAGAAGTGATTGTTTCGCTAGAAATTTCTGGAAGTTCTGAAGATGCAAGCATTTATCAGTTCACACACAAGTTCTATTTACCAGACGGTACACATTGTGCAACTGCAGAAGCAACGGGAGTTTGGATAGATATGATGCTGAGAAAAACCACTACTCCACCAGATGATATTTTGGTGGTGATGAATCAGTTTAAGACCGAAAATACTAAACTGCTTTCTAGAGAAGACATTAAAGCATTGCCTTTCCGTCCGGAAAATATAGATGCGAGTTTAATGGATTTAAATCGTTAAATTTTAAAAAATTAAGAGTCAAAATGTTTGGCTCATTTTACGCTTTACAATTATGTTAGAAGATAAAAAACCTCAATTAACGCCAATTTCTGAATTAGGAGAATTTGGATTGATTAAACGCCTTACCAAAAATTTTCCGATTAAGAATTCTTCCACCGAACGTTCTATTGGTGATGATGCAGCAATCATAAATCCTGAAGGGAAAAAAGTAGTGATTACGTCTGATGTTTTAGCAGAAGGAGTGCATTTTAATTTGGGCTATGTTCCATTGAAGCATTTGGGATACAAAGCAGTTGTTGTAAATCTAAGCGACATTACCGCAATGAACGCTGTTCCTACACAGATTTTAGTTTCTATGGCGGTTTCTAACAGATTTCCCGTGGAAGCTCTTGATGAAATTTACGATGGAATTTACAGAGCTTGCGAAAAATACAATGTAGATTTAGTAGGTGGAGATACTACCAGTTCTACGTCTGGTTTGATAATTACGATTACTGCAATTGGATTAGAAAATTCTGAAAATTTAGTGACCAGAAATGGTGCTAATACCAATGATTTATTAGTAGTTACCGGAGATTTAGGTGGCGCTTATATGGGTTTACAAATTTTGGAAAGAGAACATGCTGTTTATCTCACCAATCCAAATATGCAACCCGAAATGGAAGGCTACGATTATATTTTGGAACGTCAATTAAAACCTGAAGCAAGAACAGACATCAAGAAAACTTTAGAAGAACTCGATATAAAACCGACTTCTATGATTGATGTTTCTGATGGTTTGGCTTCGGAAATACTGCATCTTTCTGATCAAAGCAAAGTAGGTTTCAGATTGTATGAAGAAAAAATTCCTCTAGACACACTTACGATTACTACTGCAGATGAATTTAACCTGAATCCTGCAATGTGTGCATTAAGCGGCGGTGAAGATTATGAATTATTGTTCACCATTTCTCCAAATGATTACGAAAAACTAAGAAATCATCCAGATTTTACGGTGATTGGTCATGCTGTAGATTTGGAACAAGGTAATTTTATGGTTTTACGAGGAAGCAACGAACTGGCTCAAATTACCGCGCAAGGTTGGGATGCTTTTTTGAAAAAATAAATTTCTAAGGAAAATCTCTCGCAGATTTTACGGATTAAGCAGATTATCAAATAATCATCTGCTAGATTTGCTAAATCTGCGAGAATTAATTTAAACTTTTTGAGTTGCAAATTCTGCAAAAACTTTTGGATGAATGAGCTCTTCCATATTGACAGAAATATCATTTTTCTCAATAATAGGTTTTTCAAAATCTTTTTCGTTAAAGAATTTTAAACTCCATTCTCCATGATTGTATTCTAACCAAGAGAGATTTTCAACCCAGTCGCCAGAATTCAGGTAATGAACACTTCCTTTTTCCGTTGTCCAAATTTTATCTGCCGGTTGATGAATATGTCCGCAAATTACGTAGTCGTAATTATTGTCAATAGCAATTTCAGTGGCTTTTTTCTCAAAATCTCCAATAAATTTCACCGCTTTTTTTACCGAATTTTTTACTTTTTTAGAAAGCGAAACTTTTCCTTTCCCAAATTTTTCTAAAATCCAATTGATAGCTCTATTCACCAAAATCAACCAATCATAACCCATTCCACCTAATTTGGCAATAAATTTTGCAGAACCTGAAGTAGTATGATCAAAAACATCTCCGTGAAAAATCCAATGTTTTTCGCCTTCAATTTCTAATAAATATTTATCGGTAAGAAAAAGATTTCCCATCGATAAATCGGTGTATTTTCTTAAAAATTCATCGTGGTTTCCTGTAATGTAAATTACCTGAGTTCCTTTTTTCATCATTTTGAAAAACTCACTCAAAACTGCCATGTGAGAATTTGGGAAATACCTTTTAGAAAAAGCCCAACCGTCGATAACATCACCATTGAGAATTAACACTTTCGGAGAAACACTTTTGAGATATGCCACCAATTCTTTAGCATGACAACCATACGTTCCCAAATGAATGTCTGATAAAACAACTACTTCTACTTCGCGTTTTTGTTTTGCCATAAATAGTTTTTGTAAAATTAATCTGGCAGTGTTAATTGGTGATTAACAAAGTTTTAAATTTTAATCCTTCAAGGATTTAGAATCCTTGAAGGATTGTGTTTATTTATTTCTTCGCTTTCGCGATATTCACAATTACTTTCACAGCTTTTTCCATTGATTCTAGCGCCACATACTCATACGGTCCGTGGAAATTTTCTCCACCTGCAAAAATATTTGGGCAAGGCAATCCCATGTAAGACAATTGTGCACCATCAGTTCCACCTCTAATTGCTTTAATTTTCGGCTCTATGTTGGCGTCTTTCATCGCTTGTTCTGCAATTTCTACAATGTGCATTTTGCCTTCAAATTGCTGTTTCATATTTCTGTACTGCTCTTTAATTTCTATTTCGGCAGTATTTTCACCATGTTTTGCATTAAATTCTGCTACTTTTTCGGTGATGAATTTTTTACGATTTTCAAATTTATCAGCATCGTGGTCACGGATAATGTATTGCAATTTAGCTTCAGAAACATCTCCTTTGAAATCTGTTAAATGATAAAATCCTTCAAAACCTTTTGTGGTAGCTGGAGTTTCATTAGCAGGTAACATTAGTGCAAATTCCACTGCAAGAAGTCCTGCATTTTTCATTTGACCAAAAGCATAACCAGGGTGAACAGAAAGCCCATTGATTTTCACCACTGCTCCTGCTGCATTGAAGTTTTCGTATTCTAATTCGCCTACTTCACTTCCGTCCATTGTATAAGCATATTCTGCCCCGAATTTCGCTACATCAAATTTGTGAGCTCCTCTTCCGATTTCTTCGTCTGGAGTAAAACCAATCGCAATTCTTCCGTGTTTAATGTCTGGATGCGCTAAAAGATATTCTGCTGCAGTTACAATTTCTGCAACTCCCGCTTTGTCATCAGCTCCAAGAAGCGAAGTTCCGTCTGTAGTAATCAATGTTTTTCCTACATATTTTTTCAGACTTGGGAATTTTTCAGAAGAAAGCGTGAAGCCCGTTTCTTTGTTGAGCACCAAATCTCCACCGTTGTAATCTTCCCAAATTTGTGGATTTACATCTTTCCCGTTAAAATCTGGTGAAGTATCATAATGTGCGATAAATCCTACAGTTGGCTCATTTTCAGAAATATTAGAAGGAACATACGCCATGATGTAACCATTTTCGTCCATAGAAACATCAGTAAGTCCTAAATCTTGCAATTCTTGGAAGATGTATTTCGCAATGTCCCATTGCTGTGGAGAAGAAGGCGTCGTTTCGCTTTCTGCATCACTGGTTGAATATATTTTTACATAAGTCAGAAAACGGTTCAGAAGACGCATTTTCCATTCGTGATTGAATTCTATTGTCTGCATTTCTTAATTTTTATTTCTCACAAATTTACAGATTTTTGACGGGATGATGGATTTTAGATGATGGATGTTTCTTAAAAAATATTTGGCGCCAAATTCCAGCTTTCGCTACTCGCTTTTTTTCTAAAAATTCATCTTCTAAGCCATCTTTTCAAAATTTTTAGAAAAAAGAGCTCAAACATGCCGCTCAATCTGGGGCGCAGTTTGGCACACAGAATCAAGGGTTTTCATAAAATTGACTTTCCATTTTCTTTTGGTCAAAAAAATCGTATTTTTAGGCAAGAAATAAAATCTAAAAATTAGAAATGTTTTTAACTGAATGTCCACGAGACGCCATGCAAGGTTGGGGAGAGTTTATTCCCACTCAAAAAAAGATTGATTACATTAATGCATTGATGGAAGTAGGCTTTGATGTACTCGATTGTGGAAGTTTCGTGTCGCCAAAAGCCATTCCTCAAATGGCAGATACTAAAGACGTAATCCCAGAAATTCAGAAAAAAAATAACACCAAAATTTCTGTCATCGTTGCCAATAATTCTGGCGCTGAACGAGCCTTGAAGCATGAAAACATTGATATTTTAGGCTTTCCTTTTTCTATTTCTGAAACTTTTCAGTACAGAAATACCAATAAAAACCAAGAAGAAGCGTATAAAGAAATTGTGAAAATTTGGGAGTTAGTACAATCTGAAAATAGAGAATTGAACCTTTATTTTTCTATGGCTTTCGGAAATCCTTATGGCGAAATCTGGAAATGGCAAGATGTAGAATTTTGGGCGAAAAGATTTGCAGAAATCGGCATCAAAAATATTTTGCTTTCAGACACTACAGGAACTGGGAACGTAGAGCGAATTTCGCAATTGTTTGAAAAAATTCCTGCGCAGTTTCCTGATATTCATTTCGGGGCGCATTTTCATAATAAATACGAAGATTCATACGTAAAACTGAAAGCGGCTTATGACCAAGGTTGCAGAAGATTTGATTCTGCGATTAAAGGAATTGGCGGTTGTCCTTATGCAAAAGATGATTTGGTAGGAAATATGCCAACAGAACAAGTCATTAATTTTATGGCTTCTGAAAAAATAGACCACAAACTGAATCTTCTTAATTTTGAAGCAGCTTGGAATAGAGCGAAAGATATTTTTAAATTTTAAATAAAATATAATGATAGAAGCCTTTGAAGAAAGTCCAATTTTAGCAAGTTTAGGCTTAGTTACTTTCATCATTGTTATCTTCTCTGTGTTTGTAATTCCAGTGATGGTAATAATATCAACCTATAATTTCTTCAAAAAAAGAGGCAATAAAAAACTGTCAATATTAATTCCAAGTTTGCTGCTATTAATACACATTTTCTTAATTTCATATATAATATTCTTTCAATGAAACCCATCATCACCGCAACTGAACTTTCAGAGATTCTAAATCAAGAAAACTTAGTGATTCTTGATGCGAGAACGGGAAAAGAGGCCCGTGAAAATTACCTGCAAAATCACATCAAAGGCGCTAGGTTTATCGACCTTGACAAAGATTTAGCAGAAATTGTTGAAGATGCAGCTTTCGGAGGAAGGCATCCTTTGCCAAAGATTTCAAAATTTGCAGAGACTCTGCAAAATTTAGGAATTTCTGAAGATTCTCACATTGTGGTTTATGACACTTCTAACGGTGCAAATGCGGCGGCTCGTTGTTGGTGGATGTTAAAATCTTTTGGAATTGAAAAAATTCAGGTTTTGAGTGGTGGATTTCAAACGGCAGAAAAAGCAGGAATTCCTTTAAAATATGGGGAAGAAATTTTTGAAAAAACTTCTTTTATCTTGAAAGAAAACTGGAGTTGGCCCACCTCAACTTTGGAAGAGGTAGAAAAAGAAATTTCAGAAAATTCCGCTACTGTGATTGATGTGAGAGATGCATACAGATACCGTGGAGAAAGTGAACCAATAGATTTAGTAGCAGGACATATTCCTGGTGCGATTAACATTCCTTTTTCTGAAAATTTAGACGAAAATGGCGAGTTTCTTCCTCCTGAAATTCTAAAAGAAAAATATCAACAATTATTGGCAAATACTTCGACTCCGCTCAGCATGACAAAAAAATTAATCATTCACTGTGGTTCTGGTGTTACGGCTTGTCATACCATTTTGGCTTTAGACTATGCTGGGTTCCCCATTCCGAATTTATACGTAGGTTCTTGGAGTGAATGGAGCCGAAGAGATGGAAAGGAAATAGCGAAAGAAGTCTAAATATTTTTAAATTTAAAACATAAAAAAACACCAATTAATTGGTGTTTTCATTTTTTATACGAGAATTGAGTTGGAACTAGAAAAGAATTCCCAATTCAAATTTTGCTTCTTCACTCATCATGTCTTTGTTCCAACTTGGCTCAAAAGTCAATTCTAAATCTACAGATTTTACATTTTCTACTCCTGCTACTTTTTCTTTTACTTCTTGAGGTAGAGATTCTGCTACAGGACAATTCGGCGTAGTAAGAGTCATCACCACTTTTACATCTCCATCTTCAGAAATTTGCACATCATAAACCAATCCCAATTCGTAGATATCTACAGGAATTTCTGGATCGAAAACGGTTTTTAAGGCTTTAATGATATTTTCACCTATATCTGCAATTTGTTCGTCTGTATATTTCATAATTCTTAATACATTTGAGATTTAATCTTCTCTTCTTTCTAATAAATCTTCTTGTCTCATTTTGCGAAAGATATTGGCCAAAGTTAAGACATCTTTTTCGCAATATTTTACAATTCTTGGCAAGTCTTTTTCTATATAATAGATAGACGAAACCATAGAACCATCTATATCATCTTTGGGAGTAGGAACGCCAAAAATATGCGCCATTAATTCCAAAGAAATAAAACTTTTCCAATCACCAAATTTCCACAATTCCATCGTATCAAGATGCGGGATTTCCCAAGGTTTTTTTCCAAACATCTGGAACGGAACTGGCGGTTGCATTCCATTGATGAGAAATCTTCTAGCAATCCACGGAAAATCAAATTCTTTTCCGTTGTGTGCACACAAAATCACGTTTTGCAATTTCGGGCGATTGAAAATTTCTCCAAATTCTTTTAATAATTCTTCTTCATGATCTCCTGCAAAACTTCTGATGAGAATTTTATTGTTTTTATCATAAATTCCAATAGAAATGCAGATAATTTTTCCAAATTCTGCCATTATTCCGGCTCTATCTCCATAAAAATCTGCAGCAGAAATATCTTCTTCTCTTTGTCTTGCAGTTTTTTTGTCCCAAAGTTTTTGTTCGGTTTCAGAAAGTTCTGCAAAATTACTTACTTGCGGAACGGTTTCTATATCCAGAAAAAGCACTTTTTCTATCGGAATATTTTTTATCATTTTGGTTGGTTTTAGTTTTTTTGGTTTTTTATGGTTGAGAAGTTATTAAATCTTCTACTTCTTTTTTCTGTTCGGCATATTTCTGCTGCAATTCAGAACCTTCTCCCATTCTTCTGTAATACTCTAAAGCTTTCTCGCCAAATTGTTTAATATAAAAGGGCGAAAGCTCTGGAATTTGCGGAAAAACTTTGTGAAAAAGCATTTCATAATACGCTTGAAATTCTCTTTCATTTTTATCTTCCACTAGAGAATTTGGGTCTTTTTGACGAACATGAAGCATTTCGTGAGCCACCATATTTAAAACCAATTTGATATCAAAATCAAACAAATTTCTAGGAATTTTTACAATTTGCTTTTCTCCTATTTCTCCTTCTGCAGTTAATAAAAGTCCATCATCTTTCAGTTCTTCTCTAAACCCAAAACCTGCAAAATTCTCATGTTCTAAGTCAAAATTTCTAATCAGATACTTGGCTGCATCTAAAATTTGGTCACTTTCTTTATACGCTTGAAGATGTAAATGGACTTGCTCTAAATTCATTTCTCAACGAAAATATGAATTTTAATCTAAATCTTCAAAAGCAATTTCTACTTCTAATTTTTCAGCTAAAAGTTTAGAAATTTTCAATTTTAAAGGCTCAATATCAATATTTTGCATCGCATCATTCGCAAAAGCGTACAATAACAATGCTTGTGCTTCTTTTTTAGAAATTCCTCTTGCTCTTAGATAAAATAAAGCATCTTCATTCAGCTGACCAACCGTACAACCGTGAGAACATTTTACATCATCTGCGAAAATTTCTAACTGAGGTTTCGTATCAATTGTAGCACCTTCGTCTAACAAAATATTATTGTTTTGCTGATAAGCATTGGTTTTTTGAGCGATTTTATCTACAAAAACTTTACCGTTAAAAACGCCATGCGCTTTATCTTTGAAAACACCTTTGTAATTCTGATAAGATTCACAATTCGGTTGGTTGTGATGAACCGCTGTGTGATGGTCAACTAGTTGTTCCCCACCAATAATGGTAATTCCGTTCATAAACGAGTTGATGTTTTCTCCATTATGAATAAAATCTAGATTGTTTCTCACCAATTTTCCTCCGAAAGAAAATGTATTTACGGTTGCCAAAGAATCTCTTTCTTGCTTCGCAAAAGTGTGGTCTACCAAATAAGAAGTATCGCTATCATTCTGTAATTTATGCCAATCTGCTTTTGCGTTTTTACCTGCAAAAATTTCGGTTACAGAGTTGGTAAACACGTAAGTTTCATCAAAATTATGATGAGATTCTATCACTTCTACTTTCGCACCTTCTTCTACCACCAATAAATTTCTGGTATTATAAAAAGTGTTCTGTTCTTGACTTTGAGAAATATAAAACACATGAATTGGCTTTTCTATCACCACATTTTTCGGAACGTGAAGGAAGAAACCATTTTCATGAAGCGCTTCATTAAGATTACAAAAAGCTAAATCTTGATTAGCAATCGTATTGAAGTGTTTTTTAATTATTTCTGAATAAGATTCGTGAGAAAGTGCAAAATTCAAGGTTAAAAACTCAGCATTTTCTACAGAAATATTCGATAATTCTTTGTGTAATTTTCCATTCACAAAAACAATAAAATCGAAATGTTCTTCGCCAAGGTGAAGTTCATCCAATTGTTTTTTGCTGATAGAATGGTGCTCTGAAGCAGAAAAATTGTAATCTTTTTCTACAATTTCCTTCAGATGGGTATATTTATATTCTTCGTCTTTCTTAGTCGGAAAACCTTTGCTCAAGAATTGTTCTAAAGCTTGAAGTTTGCTCCCAGAAAGTGAAGATTTTTGAAGTTCTATTTGTTCGAATAAACTCATTTCAATTTACAATTTTCATTATTTTACGAGCCAATCGTATCCTTTTTCTTCGAGTTCTAACGCGAGAGATTTATCACCCGTTTTAATGATTTTACCATCTGCTAAAACATGTACAAAATCTGGCTGAATGTAGTTTAATAATCTTTGGTAGTGCGTAATTAATAGCACTGCATTTCCTTCATTTTTGAAAGCATTTACACCATCAGCTACGATTCTCAACGCGTCAATATCTAATCCAGAATCGGTTTCATCAAGAATAGCCAATTTAGGATTAAGCATCATCATTTGGAAAATTTCATTTCTCTTTTTCTCACCACCAGAAAAACCTTCATTAAGAGAACGAGAAAGGAAATCTTTTTTAATTCCTAATAATTCTGATTTTTCACGAACTAAGGCCAACATTTCTTTAGCAGGCATGTCTTCTAAACCATTTGCTTTTCTGGTTTCATTAAGCGCTGCTTTGATGAAATTAGTTACCGTAACTCCCGGAATTTCCACAGGATATTGGAAAGAAAGGAAAATCCCTTTATGCGCTCTTTCTTCAGGAGCGTCTTCTATGATGTTTTCTCCTTCGAAAAGAATTTCTCCATCAGTTACTTCGTAATCTTCTTTTCCTGCAATTACAGAAGAAAGAGTAGATTTACCAGCACCATTTGGGCCCATAATTGCGTGAACCTCACCCGGTTTTATTTCTAAATTAATTCCTTTCAGAATTTCTACGCCCTCTTCAATTTTGGCGTGTAAGTTATTTATTTTTAACATTTTGTATATTTTCTTATTTAAAAATTATCCTACAGAACCTTCTAATGAAATTTCTAATAATTTCTGTGCTTCAATCGCAAATTCCATTGGTAATTTGTTCAAAACTTCTTTACTGAAACCATTTACAATTAATGCAATTGCCTTTTCTGTATCAATTCCTCTTTGGTTACAGTAGAAAATCTGGTCTTCACCAATTTTAGAAGTCGTAGCTTCGTGTTCTAATTGTGCTGTTGGATCTTTGATTTCGATGTATGGAAAAGTGTGCGCTCCACATTCATTTCCCATCAAAAGAGAATCACATTGTGAAAAGTTTCTCGCTCCTTTTGCAGAAGGCATTACCTTAACCAAACCACGATAAGAATTATTAGATTTCCCTGCCGAAATTCCTTTAGAAATAATGGTAGATTTCGTGTTTTTACCAATGTGAATCATCTTTGTTCCTGTATCTGCATACTGGTGATTATTGGTCACTGCAATCGAATAAAATTCACCCACAGAATTATCTCCTTTCAAAATACAAGAAGGATATTTCCAAGTTACCGCAGAACCTGTTTCTACTTGAGTCCAAGAAATTTTAGCATTTTTTTCGCATAAACCTCTCTTGGTCACAAAGTTATAAACCCCTCCTTTTCCGTTTTCATCACCAGGAAACCAGTTTTGAACGGTAGAATATTTAATTTCTGCATTATCCATCGCAATTAATTCTACCACAGCAGCGTGCAATTGGTTTTCATCTCTTGCAGGAGCAGTACAACCTTCCAAATAAGAAACGTAACTACCTTCATCGGCAATCACCAAAGTTCTCTCGAACTGACCAGTTCCTGCTTGATTAATACGGAAATAAGTTGAAAGTTCCATCGGACATTTTACACCTTTTGGAATGTAGCAGAAACTTCCGTCTGAAAATACAGCAGAGTTTAAAGCTGCATAGAAATTATCTCCTCTCGGAACAACTTTACCAATATATTTTTGAACCAACTCAGGATATTCCTTAATCGCTTCAGAAATAGAGCAGAAAATAATTCCTTTTTCTTTCAAAGTCGCTTGGAAAGTGGTTTTCACTGAAACAGAATCCATTACAATATCTACTGCAACTCCTGCTAAACGCTTTTGTTCTTCGATATTGATTCCCAACTTTTCGAAAGTTTTCAGCAATTCTGGGTCTACCTCATCTAAGCTTTCCAATTCTGGTTTTACTTTTGGGGCAGCGTAATATTTAATCGCCTGAAAATCTGGTTTTTCATATTGAATATTCGCCCAATCTGGCTCTTCCATTTTTTGCCAAATTCTGAAAGATTCTAAACGCCATTCGGTCATCCAACTTGGCTCGTTTTTCTTTGCAGAAATCATGCGCACAATTTCTTCGGACAATCCCGTTGGAAAATCTTCGTACTCGATATCTGTATAAAAACCAGCTTCGTATTCTTTGGTTTTGAGGTCTTCCCTCAAATCATCTTCTGTATATTTTGCCATACTTATAAACTAAAACTTTCTCCACAACCGCAAGTTCTTGCAGCATTTGGATTATTAAAAACGAAACCCTTTCCATTCAGACCACCAGAATATTCTAAAGTGGTTCCAACAAGATATAAGAATGATTTTTTATCTACCACAATTTTTACCCCATTGTCTTCAAAAACTTGGTCAGCTTCTGTTTTTTCATTGTCGAATTTCAAAACATACTCTAATCCAGAACAACCTCCACTCTTTACGCCAACTCTTATATAGTCGGTTTCTGGGTTGAAGCCTTCTTCTTTCATCAATTGAGATGCTTTTTCTTTTGCTAAATCTGATACTTTAATCATTATTTTTATTTAGAATGATTTTAGATTGCAAAAATACTACATTTCAAATCAATATCAAATTTGTGGCGAAATATTTGTCTATGTATTTCATAGATAAATTTTAACTTTGGGGAAATTTAATCATCAAAAAGAAAATTTATACATGAAAAAAATAGGAATTTTATTTTTAGGACTCATTTCAGCATTCAGTTTTTCACAAAATACACGTTTTGTGTATCAAGTTTCTATGAAAACAGATTCTACTGCAGCTCCTAAAATAGAAAATGCTTACTTAGACATCTCTACAGAAAAATCTATTTTCTATGGTGAAAAAAGGATGAAAAGAGATTCTACCATTCGTCAAGCGATGGAAACCAGAAATTTCAATTTTGACAGAAATTCTATGGAGCAATTCAGAACCGCAATCACTTATTCCATAGAAAAAAATCACGCTACCAAAACCATTTCTTATAAAGACAGAATCGCAAGAGACCAATATTGGTACGATGAAGACAGAACTTTTACTTGGAAAATCTTACCAGAAACCGTAAAAATCGGTGAATATGAAACTCAAAAGGCAGAAACTACTTTTGCAGGTAGAAAATGGTTTGTTTGGTTTACTCAAGATCTTCCTTTTATAGATGGCCCTTATAAATTTTCTGGATTGCCAGGATTAATCGTAAAAGTGGAAGACGAAAAAGGAGATTATTCTTTTGACTTGAAAGAAACCAAAAAAATTGCTGAACTTCCTAATTTCGAAAGCAGATTTGGCAATAATATTAAAGTGAAAAGAAGCGAATTCTTAAAACAGCAAGAAAAATTCAACAAAGACCCGATGTCATTCTTTCAAAATCAAGGTGGCGGATTTGCAATGAGAATGGGAGGAAACCAAAACCCACAAAATGAAGCCGAGAGAAGAAAAATGATGGAAGAAAGGCTAAAAGAAGAAGCGAAAGCCAACAATAATCCACTCGAAAAAAATTAATCACAAAAAAGTTAAACTTTGTCAAAAACTCAACAAATGTATTTTGGCAAAGTTTTTTTTTATAATTTTGCTCAATAAATGGCAAAGCATTTAAAAATAATTGTAATGATTTTCGCATTGGGAATGTTCATCGTTCCGAATCAGATGATTTTTGCTCAAAATACAGAAACAGCTTGTTGTACAACAGAAAAATCAGACAAAGATTGCTGCAGCTCATCTAAAAAATCTAGTCCTTGTCACGATACTTCCAAAAAATCACAATCTTGTAATAGCAATTGTGCAAAATGTACTTCTTGCTCATTAAGTGTAGTTTTCTTAGGTGAAGAAACGGACAAATCTCTAGGCGAAATTTCTTCTCACGCTATTTCTAATAAAGTAGAAAATTTCTACTTAGCGCCTTATTTATCTCAACTTTCTATTGCGATTTGGCAACCGCCTAAAATAGGTTAAATAAAATTTGTACAGCCAAAATTGTGGCTTATTCTGAAAAATTATTTCAACAAAATTTATTTAACTTATTAAAAATGAAAAACATACAGAAAAGTCTTCTGACTTTACTCCTTTTATTCGTATTCCAAATTACCTTTTCACAAATCACCAAAGAAAAAGCTTTAGTAAAAGGCGAATGTGGAATGTGCAAAGACAGAATAGAAAAAACAGCGCTAAAATCTGGTGCTAAAACTGCAACTTGGACCGCAGAAACCCAAACCTTAGAAGTAGAATTTGATATTTCTAAAACTTCTTTGGATAAACTTCTGAAAAATATTGCAGATGTAGGCCATGATAACGAAAAGTATAAAACAGACGAAAATACTTATACCGCTTTACCAGAATGTTGTCATTATGATAGAGCCGCGAGTTTTGAAGAGGCTATCGCTGCTAAAAATTCTGAACACGCAGAATCTTCTGAAAGTCATTCCGAAGATCATTCTCATCACACGGAAAAAGAGAAAACTATAGAAGGTGTAAAACTTACCAAATATCAAGAAGCAACTGCACTCAATAAAAAAGAAGCGGGTTTGGTTTTCAATATTAATTCAAAAGAATTATTGAAAGCAGCGTGTTGTAATCTTTCTGAAAGTTTCGAAACCAATGCAACAGTAGATGTTTCTTTTTCGAACGCTGTTACTGGAACCAAACAGTTGAAAATGCTCGGTTTAGATCAAAAATACACCGCTTTAACCAAAGAACTTTTGCCCGAAATTAGAGGATTAGCTTCAGCTTATGGTTTGAATTTCATTCCCGGTCGTTGGATTTCAGGGATTCAATTAACAAAGGGAGGAAGTACCGTAGTCAATGGCTACGAAAGCATTACAGGACAAATCAATACAGAATTTGTAAAATTCAATAAAGAACCAGAAAATTCTGTAAATCTTTTTGCTGATTTTAACGGAAGATACGAAGCGAACATTGTTTCTACTTCTAAATTGAATGGAAAATGGGGACAATCTATTTTATTGCACGGAAATGCAACCGTGGGCGAAATGGATGATAACAATGACACCTTTCTTGACAGACCAAAAGGAAACCAAATTAATGCAGCTTATTTATTGGATTACAATGATTTAGAAAACTATGGCTTTGGTTCACATTTTGGAATTCAATATTTGGTAGACAAAAGAATTGCAGGACAAGTTGGTTTTGATGACAAACTTCCGCAAATTTCACAGAACAAATATGGAGTGAATATTGACATCAATCGTTTTCAGGTTTGGAACAAAACAGGTTACATTTTCAAAGGAAAACCTTACCAAAGCATCGGTTTGATGAACCAATTTACTTATCATAAACAAAATAGCTTTTTTGGTCTTAGAAATTATTTTGGAGAACAGAAAACCTATTATTCTAACTTGATTTTTGAGTCAATTTTTGGAAATACCAATCATAAATATAAAACAGGAGCAAGTTTTTTATATGATGACTATAACGAAGATTATTTAGCTCAAAATTTCCAAAGAACAGAAACCGTTCCTGGATTGTTTTTCGAATATACTTTAACGGGACTTAAATACACTTTAGTAGCGGGTTCGCGTGTAGATTTTCACAATTTAGCGGGAACACAATTCACGCCGAGAATTAATTTCAAATATGACTTTTCGCCAAAAACCATTTTGAGACTTTCTGCTGGAAAAGGCTTTAGAACGGCCAATATTTTTGCAGAAAACCAACAGTTTTTTGCATCAAACAGAAGTGTAGAAATTTCACAAAACGGAGGGAAAATATACGGTCTAAAACCAGAAATCGCTTGGAATTATGGAGCAAGCCTACAACAAGATTTCAAACTTTTTGGCAAAAAAGCAAGTTGGATTACAGATTTCTTTAGAACAGATTTCCAAAATCAAGTTTTAGTAGATTTAGAAAATCCACAGAAAATCGTTTTCTATAATTTGGATGGAAAATCATTTGCCAATTCACTGCAAACGCAATTAGACTTTAGCGTAGCAAAAAATCTAGATTTCAGAGTAGCGTATAAGTACTATGATGTACAAGCAGATTTTGCTGACGGAAGAAAAGAAATTCCTTTCATGGCTAAAAACAGAGGGTTTTTCAACGCAGCTTATAGCACTAAAAAAGAAGGAAAAGATGCTTTTTGGACCTTTGATACAACCGTTCAATACGTGGGAAAACAGAGAATTCCGAATACAGCTTCTAATCCAACGAATTTACAGTTGCCAGAATTTTCTGATGCTTACATGACTTGGAATGCACAGATTGCTCACAATTTCAATAAAAACATCAGAGCGTATTTCGGTGGGGAAAACCTGACTGGAACTCGACAAAAAAATCCGATTGTAGATGCACAAAATCCTTTCGGAAATTATTTTGACGGAGGAATGGTTTATGCGCCCATTATGCCTGCCAATTTTTATGTAGGATTTGATGTAAATTTTTAAACAAATAAAAAAGGATTTCAAAATTTTGAAATCCTTTTTCTTTTATATCAATTACTAAGCATTTAGCCACACTGAAGATGAAAGATAATTTTCGTCTGGATAATAAATAAATATTACGTTTTTATCTTTAATCGTATTGATAATTGGTTTTGCTAGCGCTGTAGGAACAGCTGGACAACCCCAACTTCTACCAATTCTACGCTGAGATTTTATAAAATCTTCGCTCACATAATCTGCTCCATGCATCACTATTGCACGTTGTAAAGCTCGGTCATTAAAGCCTTTATCCATTCCGTGAAGCTTTAGTGAAAACCCATTACTTCCGTTATAAGTAGATTCTGTAACGTAAAAACCAAGGCTACTTTGCAATGAACTTTCTGTATTCGAAAATTTTCTGGCAAATTCTTCACCCGTGTTTTTTCCGTGGGCTACCAAAGAGTTAAACAATATTTTTTTTTCATTTAAATCAATTACCCAAAGTCTTTTTTGAGTTGATGAAAGCGAAAAGTCACAAACAGTTAAAAGATGACTGTCTTCATCTATTTTCCCAGCTTTTTTTAAATTATTGAAACCTAAAATTGCTTTTTCAAAAACATCTAATTCAAGTTTATTGGAGTTATTGAATTCTATAGCATGGTATAAAGTTTCAGCTTCGCTGAATTCTGTTAAAGCAACAGAATTCTTTTCAGCTTTGGTCGGCACCGGTTTTTTAGAATGAGCTTCTGCGTTTGTTTTTTTATAAAATGACGTGGCAATCATCAAAATTGCCGTGAGTAGTAATAGTAATTTCTTCATCGATTTTGGTTTTGGTATTTTTAGTCGGGCAAAAATACAAAACACTATAAACCAACAAATTAAATTAAAATTAATTAACTTTTATTTAACTCTATTTAACATAATATAAAGAAACTAAAATTATAGAAATTCTATTTTTTCTCAGAATCTCTTTGAAAATCTAAACTCACAGAGTTCATACAATAGCGCATTCCTGTAGGTTCTGGACCGTCATTAAAAACATGACCAAGATGCGAATCACAACGCTTGCAAAGCACTTCTATTCTTTCCATTCCATGAGATGAATCTCTCTTGTAAGAAACGCCTTCTTTATCTGCTTCGAAGAAACTTGGCCATCCACAAGTTGATGCAAACTTAGAAGAACTTCTGAATAAATGATTTCCGCAAACTGCACAATAATATTCTCCTATTTCATCGAAATCATTGTACTTGCCTGTAAAAGGACGCTCTGTATCTGCTTCTCTCGCTACATAATATAAATCCGTAGGAAGAATTTTTTTCCATTCTTCATTAGAAACATTCAGTTTCGTTTTATCTGTTCTAGAATAATATGGGTTTTTAACGCTTTGATTTTCCATTGATTTTGGTTTTTGTGTTTGTGAACAACTTTGCAGAAATAACAAGCAAAATAATATTTTTAAAATTTTATTCATAAGAAAATCTTTGATTTTCGGAAAACTTAATTTCCTTAACACCTTAACGTATTCTTAATGGTAAAATTTTAACATTAAGAAATTAAGTTCATTAAATTAAACTCTTGGCTTGTTGTTATTTTAATTTTATAATAAAGTTTGGTAAAAATAGAAAGAAAACAATTTTTAGGATTCGTATCTTTATAAAAAATTTCGATAATCATTATTGAGATGAATGAAGAAATAAAAAAACGCCAACTCAGAAATCATAAAATGCTCGCAACAGGACTTTTTGTTTTGATGACTTGTATTTTTTTGACGATGACTTATCTTCAGAAATATCAAAATTTCGGACATTGGGTAGGTTATGTGAAAGCCTTTTCTGAAGCAGCGATGGTAGGAGCTTTAGCAGATTGGTTCGCGGTGACAGCACTTTTTCATCATCCACTTGGTTTAAAAATTCCGCACACCAATTTAATTGAACAATCCAAGGAGAGAATCGGTGATAATCTGGGAAATTTCGTGGTTAATAATTTTCTTTCGCCGCAAAATATAAGACCTTACATACAGAATTTGAAGATTTCTCATTTCATTGGAGAATGGCTTCAAAAAAAGAAAAATTCGAATATTTTGGTGAAAAATTTATCAGAAATTGTGTTAGATATTCTTCAAAAATTAGAAGATGACGCTGTGGTAAATTTCATCAGCAAAAAAGCAAAAGAAATGACGGGAGATTTTAAAATCAACCAAATTCTAGGAAATGGAATGGAATATCTTCTCGAAAAAAATGACCACCAAAAACTCATTACCAGTCTTTCTGCACAAATCAAAAACTATATTCTGGAACACCACGAAATGGTGAGAGAACGTGTGAAAAAAGAGAGTTTTTCTCTTATTCCGAGTTTTGTAGATGATAAAATTGCAGAGAAAATCACTTCTGGACTTTCTAAATATTTTGAAGAAGTAGAGCAAGACCCAAACCACGCTTTGAGAAAAGAAATCACCCAAAAATTATTTGATTTTTCTTATGAAATCAAAATCAATCCTCAATACGAACAAGAACTCAATGCGATAAAAGATGATTTTCTGCAACCAGAAAAAATTCATCAATATTCCCATGATATTTGGGTTTCTTTGAAAAAAATATTGACGGAAGAATTGATACAAGAACATTCTTCGCTCAAAAATTATCTCCACAAAAACATTGCAGAATTTTCGGAAAACCTAAGAACTGACGAAAAACTACAGCATAAAATTGACCATTGGGTAAGAGTTACTGCTTATAAATACATCTTGCGAAACACCAATAAATTTGGGGATTTAATTGCAGATACTGTAGGAAACTGGCAAGGAAAAGAACTCTCCGAAAAACTAGAATTAGAAGTTGGGAAAGACTTACAATTTATTAGAATTAACGGGACTTTGGTTGGTGGATTGGTTGGTTTGTTGATTTACAGTATTGCGCAGTTGATTTAGAAGTTGGGAGACAGAAGTCCGAAGATTAAATGATTGTGAGAAAAAATTAAATGTTATTGATTTTCAAGGTTTTCAAGAATAACTTTTCAAAGTTTTTTTTCTTTAAATACAAATCTACATTTGCAAAGATTGAAAAAAACAATGTAAATAAAATAAAAATAATTAATTGAGAATTTACAAAATCTTTATTGTTAATGTTTAGCAAAAACAAAAAAATAGAAATTAAAAGCACTGAAATTGGCATAAATTTAATCCAATAATTTCCAAATTTAATGGGTTGGATTTCATAATCAACTTCTGTTTTATCTCCGTTTTTTTTATAATTTCCGCGAATTGTAAAAGGGACTAATTTAATATTTGAATTCTTGCTAATTGCAAATTCACTTTTAGAAACATATCCGTAAAAAGGTTTGTTAGAAAAATTTATGGTGAAAAAAGCAAAAAAACTTCCTTTATAAGAAGGCGTTCCTTCAACAGTCATTTCATTTAACGTTCTATGAAATTCATTAATGCTTAATTCTGAAATCATTTTTATAGTTTTTTTCAAATTTAAGAAAAAGATTGTTTCATCAGTTCGTTATACTTAATTACTCGCAAAGACGGCGCGAAAAAACTTCGGACTTCGGACTTCAAACTTCGGACTGTAAAATTTTCTCATTAATTTTATTAATCAACTCTGCTCCTTCATAAATAAAACCCGTGTAAATTTGCACCAAACTTGCGCCTGCTTCTAATTTCTCTAAAGCATCTTCAGCACTGTGAATTCCGCCAACTCCAATGATTGGGAAAGATTTGTTAGACTTTTCAGCCAAATATCTGATGACTTCTGTACTTTTTTCGCGAATAGGTTTCCCTGAAAGTCCGCCATTTCCTATTTTTTCTAAAGTTTCTTTTGAGGTTTTTAAATTTTCTCTTGAAATAGAAGTGTTGGTTGCAATTACGCCATCAATTTTGGTTTCTGCTACCAATTCTACAATTTCATCTAGCTGAATTTTATTGAGATCTGGAGCGATTTTCAGAAGAACAGGTTTTGGATGAGCATATTCAGCATTCACTTTCTGAATTTCTGTAATCAGTTCCTTTAAATAATCTGCGTCTTCTAACTTGGCGTGACTAGAAACATTTGGGCAACTCACATTCAGTACAAAATAATCTACAAAATCGTGCAAACCTCGGAAACATTCTACATAATCTGCGGTGTAATTTTCGGGTAAAGTGTTTGTGTTTTTACCAATATTTCCGCCAATGATTACTTTGTGAGGAGATTTTTTAAGATTTTCTACAATTTTTGCTAAACCTTCATTGTTAAAACCCATTCTGTTGATAATTCCGCCGTCTTCTATCAATCTGAAAAGACGTTTTTTCGGATTACCAGATTGTGCTTTTGGTGTTACGGTTCCTATTTCTACAAATCCGAATCCTAAATCTGCTAATTCATTAAACAGCACTGCATTTTTGTCAAAACCAGCAGCTAAACCTACTGGATTTTTGAATTTCAAGCCGAATAATTCTCGTTCGAGACGTTTGTCTTCAATGGGTTTTGGGAAAAATAATTTGGTTAAAAAACCTAAGTTTTTAAGGATAAAAAAGGTAAAATGATGGACTTTTTCAGGATCAAATTTGAAAAAAATCGGACGAAGAAATGATTTGTACATTTTTGAAAAAAGGTTTTACAAATTTAGTGTTTTTTTTCTTTTGTATAGAACGCTGATTTTAAGAGTTGTGTTTGTATTTTGTTTTCACGCAAAGTCGCTAAGTATTTCGCTAAGTACGCGAAGGTTTTTGAAAGTTTATGATGAAGAAAGTTCTCGCTGATTTTGCAGATGATGCAGATTTTAGTGGAAGAAATATTTTAAAGTTTTTTTCACGCAATGTCGCAAAGTGTGCAAAGATTTTTGAAAATTTATGATGAAGACAGTTCTCGCTGATTTTGCAGATTTTTCAGTGAATGAAAAACTGAAAGGTGTTTTTAGCTCTGATTGCAGTGGAATCCCGCAGTAAGCTTTGGGTTAAGTAATGGAACGAGGAATTGCAACGGAAAGCAGGACTGTGTTTCTATAAATTTACGAAATGTCTTGCTCCTTAAAAATGTAGAAAATTGCTATAAATTCCCTATTTTTGCAATTCAATTCAAAAGTTATGGCAAAACAAGAAGACGTTTTCAAGAAGGTAGTTTCTCACGCAAAAGAATATGGTTTTATTTTCCCGAGTTCTGAAATTTATGACGGACTTTCGGCGGTTTACGATTATGGACAAAATGGTGCAGAACTGAAAAATAACATCAAGCAATATTGGTGGAAAGCAATGGTGCAACTGAACGAGAATATTGTGGGATTGGATTCTGCAATCCTGATGCACCCAACTACTTGGAAGGCTTCTGGACACGTGGATGCTTTTAACGACCCATTGATTGACAATAAAGATTCTAAAAAGCGTTTTCGTGCAGATGTTTTAATTGAAGATTACTGTGCAAAACTAGAAGATAAAGCGCAAAAAGAAATCGAAAAAGCGGCAAAAAGATTTGGTGATGCTTTTGATAAAGCACAGTTTGAGGCTACCAATCCTAGAGTTTTAGAATACAGAGAAAAACAAAAAACCATTCTTGCAAGAATGGCAAAATCTCTGGAAAACAATGATTTAACAGATGTAAAAGCACTCATTGAAGAATTAGAAATTGCTGATCCTGACACGGGTTCTAAAAACTGGACGGATGTAAGACAATTCAACCTTATGTTCGGGACTAAATTAGGAGCTTCTGCGGAAAATGCAATGGATTTATATCTTCGTCCGGAAACCGCTCAAGGAATTTTTGTAAATTTCTTAAACGTACAAAAAACTTCTCGTCATAAATTACCTTTCGGGATTGCACAGATTGGTAAAGCATTTAGAAATGAGATTGTTGCAAGACAATTTATCTTCAGAATGAGAGAGTTTGAACAAATGGAAATGCAATTTTTCGTTCCACCAGGAACAGAATTGAAATTCTACGAAGAATGGAAACAAAAACGTCTGAACTGGCATCTTGCACTTGGTTTAGGACAAGAAAATTATAAATTCCATGACCACGAAAAACTGGCGCACTATGCGAATGCTGCTGCTGATATTGAATTTAAATTCCCATTTGGTTTTAAAGAATTAGAAGGAATTCACTCAAGAACTGACTTCGATTTATCTGCACACGAGCAACATTCTGGTAGAAAACTACAATATTTCGACCCAGAAAGAAATGAAAGCTATGTTCCTTACGTAGTAGAAACTTCTATTGGTTTAGACAGAATGTTCTTGGCTTTATTCTCTAATTGTCTGAAAGATGAAGTTTTAGAAGATGGTTCAGAAAGAACAGTTTTATCACTTCCGCCAGCTTTAGCACCTGTAAAAGCAGCGATTTTGCCTTTGGTGAAAAAAGATGGATTGCCAGAATTTGCAGAAAAAATCTTCAATGATTTAAAATATGATTTCAATGTAATTTCTGAAGAAAAAGACAGCATTGGTAAACGTTACAGAAGACAAGATGCTATCGGAACACCTTTCTGTATTACTGTTGACCACGATTCTTTAGCAGATGGAACGGTAACTTTAAGAGAAAGAGACACCATGAAACAAGAGCGTGTGAAAGTAGAAGATTTAAGAAGAATTATTGATGAAAAAGTGAACTTTAGAACTTTGCTTTCTAAAATATAGAATCCTTAAAGGTTTTAAAAACCTTTAAGGATTGATAATTATCAAAAATCCCGAAGAAAATTCTTCGGGATTTTTTCATAATTTAGTTTATAGCGAAATATTAGAATTTCATTCCTACACCAAAGCCAATTAAAAGAGGATCGATGTTTACTTCTGCTGGAATTTTTAAACCAGATGCAAGATTAGTAGCATCTACATTAACATCTGTTTTTAAAAATAGTTTTTTAATGTCAAAGTTTAGAAAATATTTATCGTTTAACATATAGTCTAAACCGCCTTGTAGAGCAAAACCTACAGCATTGTCATAATCTAATCCTTTTACAACAGAACCTTCATCTACACTATAAAAAATAGTATAATTAAGACCAGCACCAAGATAAGGTTTTAAAGTTTTAGTTGGATAAAAATGATACTGTAAAGTAAGAGTTGGAGGCAATAACCAAACACTTCCTAAGTCTACATCTCCTAGAGCAGATTTTTCATCTACTACATCGTGTTTTGTAGTTCCTAAGATTAATTCCGCAGCAAAGTTTTTGTTAAAGAAATAAGTGAAATCCAATTCTGGAATAAATGAATTAGAAATATTAACATCTCCTCCAATTGCGCTTACTTCAGATTTTTCGTTTGGCTGAACAGCTACACCTCTTAATCTAACTTGCCAATTTTGGGCACTTAAGCTTACGGTAAATAATAACCCAGCTAAAAATAGTAATTTTCTCATTGTTATTTTTTTTGTTTGTTATGGTGGCTAAGATATTATTTTCAGTATAACGCCCAAAATGATTTATATCACTGAGTTTTATCATATTTATGGTGAAAATAATTTTGCTTCGAAATATTTTTTAAATTTGAAAAAAATGATTTATGAAAACGCTAAAGAACCTCTTTTTTGGAATTCTACTTTTTATAGCAGCAGTTATTGCGCTGGCTTATGCTTTTAATTATCAACATCTTTTTAATGCTATCGCACTTACATATCTCAAAGGAGAAACCAGTGCTACCATAGATGATGGTGTAGATTTCCCGTCTAGAAATATAGAAAAAGGAGTTGCACAACCTTGGCAAAAAG
Source organism: Cloacibacterium sp. Arc13 (assembly GCF_041431305.1). Lineage (NCBI taxonomy): Bacteria > Pseudomonadati > Bacteroidota > Flavobacteriia > Flavobacteriales > Weeksellaceae > Cloacibacterium > Cloacibacterium sp. Arc13. Next base: position 297,215 of record NZ_JASMRM010000001.1, on the reverse strand, counting down.
ATTCTTTATACAATAAAATTTCTTTACCGAAAAACATCGTTGATAATTTAAAATCTACCAATTCTGCTTCATTTTTGGTCATAAAAGATGGAAAATTAGTCCATGAAGAATACTTCGGAGAGTACAAACCTACCACGCAAACCAATTCTTTTTCTATTGCAAAAGCCATCACCGTTTTATTGATGGGATTGGCAATAGAAGACCACAAAATACAATCAGAAAATCAAAAATTTGCAGATTTTTATCCTAATTTTAACGAAGTAGAACACGGTAACGAGTTAACCTTAAGAGATTTAGCCGCAATGGAAGCTGGCTATTATTGGGATGAAGATTACAGAAATCCGTTTTTACAAAATCCTAGAATTTATTACGGTAAAAACATGGCAGAAGCACTCTTAAAATCTCCTCAATTTGAGGCAAAACCTGGAAGCAGATTCGAATATCAATCGGGTGCTACACAATTATTGGGATTTGCGATTAGAAAGGCTGTAAATATTCCGCTTTCTGCGTATGCTTCTCAAAAACTTTGGAAACCTCTGGGAATGGAATCAGACGCTTATTGGAATATAGATGAAGACAATAAAATGGAAAAAACGTTCTGTTGTATCAATGCTATTCCTCGTGATTATGCAAAATTAGGACAATTGATGCTCCAAAAAGGAAATTGGAACGGAAAACAACTGATTGATTCTAGCTACATTCAAAAAATGATTACGCCAACTAAAAATTCTGGCGGAATCTATGGTTTGGGAATTTGGATTAATAATGACGCGCCTTATAAATATTATCATTTCTGGGGATTTACCAGCCAATTAATCATTGTAATTCCTGAAAAAAATATGGTCGTGGTGAGAACTGGCAAGTTTAACAATGAAGCCAAAGACGATAAAGGCCGTTCTGTACAAGCTGCGTTTTTAGCCGAAAATGCTGTGAAAACGTTTGCCAATTAAAGCAATAGAAGAAATTATTAGAATTTTTAATAATTAATTCCGTAATTTTGAACCATTCTAAACAAGTTTTAGAGTGGTTTTATTTTTTACTTAAATGATTTACCACAAAAGAGACAAAAGAAAATATTGAAAACAAGCAATTCAAAAGTAAAAAAAGTGAAATTCAATTCGCTTTTTCTTCTTTTGTAAAAACTTAAAAATAAAAAATTTGTTGCTTTTGCGGTTTAAAGAAAATTTACAATGTTTAATATAAAAGAAATACGCAATCAGTTTCCTATTCTTCAGCAGGAAGTTAATGGTAAACCATTGGTTTATTTAGACAATGCAGCTTCTTCTCAAAAGCCAGTTTCTGTACTTGAAACATGGAAAAGATATTACGAAGAAATCAATGCCAATGTACACAGAGGAATTCACACTTTGTCTCAATTGGCAACAGAAGAAATGGAAAATTCCAGAAAAAAAGTACAACATTTCATTAATGCAAAGCATGATTATGAGGTGATTTTCACCAGAGGAACCACCGAAAGCATCAACTTGGTTGCTTATGCTTTGGGAAATTCTAATTTCTTAAAAAAAGATGACGAAATCATCATCGGTTATTTAGAACATCACTCCAATATTGTTCCTTGGCAAATGCTTTGCGAAAGAACGGGAGCAAAATTGAAAGTAATTCCGATGAACGAAAACGGAATCCTTCAACTCGATTTTTTAGACAAAAACCTTTCAGAAAAAACAAAAATCGTATCTGTAAATCATGTTTCTAACGCATTAGGAATCATCAATCCTATTGAAGAGATCATCACAAAAGTGAGAAAAAATTCTTCTGCACTCATGATGATTGACGGAGCGCAATCTGTACCACATTTCGAGATTGATGTTCAGAAATTAGACTGTGATTTTTTTGCATTTTCTGGTCACAAAATGTACGCACCAATGGGAGTTGGAATTCTCTACGGAAAGGAAGAAATTTTAGAAAAATTAGCGCCTTTTCATGGCGGTGGTGAGATGATTGCTACTTGTAGTTTTGAGAAAACCACTTATGCTGCACTTCCCTTTAAATTCGAAGCGGGAACACCAAATGTTGGCGGAAATATTGCAATAGGAGCCGCCATAGATTTTATGAAAAAAGTAGGCGTAGAAAATATCAGAAATCATGAAAATGAACTGCTAAATTATGCCCAAAAAAGACTTCTAGAAATAGATGGTCTCAAAATTTACGGTGAAAAAGCGAATAGAACCAGCGTAGTTTCTTTTAATTTAGAAGGAATAGGAATTGCTTCGGATGTAGGAATGATTCTGGATAAACTGGGAATTGCTGTAAGAACGGGGCATCATTGTACTCAGCCTATTATGGAATTTTTCAAGATTGCAGGAACGGTGAGAGCGAGTTTTGCGGTGTATAACACTTTAGAAGAAGTAGATGCTTTAGTAGAAGGGGTAAAAAAGGCTCAAAGAATGCTGATGTAAATTTTAAAAATTTCAAATATAATTTGATATAAATAAAAACTCCCGAAAATGATTTTCGGGAGTTTTTTATAGCTTTTAAAAGTTTTATTCAATAATATTTTTAAACTCTTTTCGATATTGAGAAGGACTTTTCTGCGTATATTCTTTAAAAGTTTTATTGAAATAACTGAAATTATTAAATCCGCTTTCGTAACATATCTCATTAATACTCAATGGTTTCTCTGCCAACAATTTCATAGAGTGAATGATGCGATATTCATTTACGAATTGTGTAAACGTTTTATTGGTAATTTTTTTAAAATACCTGCAAAAAGAAGGCTCCGTCATATTGGCGAGATTGGCCACTTCTTCTAAAGTAATCTGCTCTTTAAATTTATTTTTCACGTGATTGAAAATGAGGTTAATTCTCTCATTATCTTCCACTTGAGTTTGAATATAGAAATTTCCAGCATTTAGAATTTTGAAATCTTCGGTATTGGCAAGAACATTTAAAATTTCTAAAAATTTAATCAACTTGTCCAGTGAAGTTGCCTCATACATTTCTAAAATTTTACTTTCTAAAGACTTTTTAACCGATTCACCAAACACAATTCCACCTTTTGAAGCATCTAATAAATTCGTGATTTTCTTCATTTCAGGAGTTTTCCAGATGTGAGCTCCTAAAAAATCAGGCAAAAACTGAACTACAATTTCATACTCATTTCTGGTATTTTCATTGGTTAAACCGCAATGCGGTAAATTACTGCCTATTAAAACCAAATCTCCTTTAGTAAAATAAGAAATGGTGCTTCCTATTTGTCTTTTTCCTGAACCTCCACCTACAAAAACCAATTCTATTTCTGGGTGGTAGTGCCAAAAATTAGATTTTAAATTTTCATTTTGAAGGAATTTGAAACAAGAAAAACTACTGCCAATATTGGGGTTAACTGCTTCATATGTAGGACTTGTCTGCTTCATTTTGTTCTATTTCGATTTACAAATATACTATTTTATCTTTAAGTGAATGTTAATTTTGTATTAATGTTAAAATAGAACACATATAAGAAAATTATCTTGTAAAATAACCCAAAATTCAAGTCTAGATTTGCACTGTACTTAATTGACTAACACACTAACAATTATAATTATGAAAAATTTATTAAAATTCAGCTTCCTTATAGGATTTCTATTTATTTCGGCAAATGTAATGGCCAATGACAAAGATTTCTCTATCTCTATTGACAACATCAATGCTAAAAAACTAAGCTTTCAGATGACGAATGCAAAAAATGTAGCGCTATATGTTTACAATGACAAGCAAGGAGAACTTTTTGCTGAAAAAGTAAGAAAACAAGATGAGGTTTCTAGAACGTATGACTTGAAAAACTTTCCTGCTGGAACGTATTATTTAGTAGCGGAATCTGATTCTAAAATCGAAAAATATAAAATTACTATTGACGAAACTAATGCTTCAATTGAGAAGACACCAGTTTCTGAAATTTTCAAACCAGAATACACTATTGAAGGCAATCATGTAAAATTAGTGATGCCTAAATTAACTGATGGAGTAACAGTTTCTGTTCAAGATTTCACGAATACGGTTTATTATAACCAAACCTTAACTCCAAATAATGGCGAATTGGTTGTACAATTTGATTTAAACCCAGAAAATGCTGATGCGTATGTAATCAGTGTAGAAAAAGGCGAAAACACCTTCAACAAAATCATATATCTAAAATAAATTTTAGGGTTAATTTTCACATCACATCAAAAAAAGTCTCATGAAATTGAGACTTTTTGTTTTTTTAAAGAACTTGAAATTTTAGAGAATTACTATTCTTATTCTGGAGTAACTAATTCATTTACTTTTTTTTCTTGCTGAGCTTTTTCTTTTTCCGCATTTTTAGCAGCGTTTTGTTCAGCCAATTTTTTCTCTAGCTCTGATTTCTTTTTTTGTTCTATTTTTTTCTTTTCCTCTGCCAATTTCTGTTCGGGACTTTTAGTGGTATCTTGTTTTAAAACAGGCGCTTTTTTAGCATCTTCAATTGCCGAATTAATTGCAGAAAAAGAAGTTTGCCCCACTACAGAATCTACCAAAGTAGTATCAATAGGAGAATTGTCTTCTGCATAAAATTGCTCTTCTTCTTTGTTGTTTTTCCAACAAGAAAGTAACATAAAACTGGTTAATAAAAAGGTTAATTTCTTCATGCTTTAATCCTTTAAACTAAATTTCACTAAAACGGGGTAATGGTCTGACAGTTTTTGACTTCGGTCAACTTGGTAATAGGTAGATTTTAAATTCTCCGAAGAAAATACATAATCTATTCTGATAGGAATTTTATAGTCATGGAAACTTGTTCCAAATCCTTTCCCAGATTCTAAAAAACAGTCTTTCAAAACTCCCGAAATAGTGTAATACTCATACGAATTAGGAACCGAGTTAAAATCACCAGCCAAAATAACAGGATAAGGAGATTTCTCTATAAAACTTTTCAAAATTTGTACTTGCTCTTCGTGTTTTTTGAAAATTGGCATAAATCTACGCACGAGACTTTTGGCTTTTGTTCCGTTCTCCTCAAAATCTTCGGTAGGCTTTACCATAGATTTATGCAACTGAAATGGCTCTAAATAAACATTTATGAAGCGTATTCTTTTTCCTTTTATTATTACATCTGCATATACAGATTTCCCTTTATCTATTAGTGGAATGGTGTCTTGTTCTACAATTTGATATTTAGAAAAAAAACTAATTCTTCTATTATGAAGTGAATATTTCATTTCCTCAAAATCAGAATTTCCTAACCCTGAATAACCTGATTCTTGTAAAAATATTACATCAGCATTAAAAGATTTAATATAATTTTTTACTTCTTCTAAACCATAATCATTATACTTATTATTAAAGGTAAGAACTTTAAAATCTGCCTTCTCACTCTTTGGCTCAGAATAATTAATCCATCTTCTTACTGGAGTTAAAAATAATGTGGAAATCAGCAAAAAAACAAAGGCTCTTTTACGCCAAGAAAAAATCCAGAAAACGCAGAGTAATAGATTGGCAATCATTAAAAAAGGAAATGCCAATGATAATAAATTGAGTAAAGGAAATACTTTTGGAGGGATATAAGCATTAAGCATGGTTGCTCCTAAAAGCAACACAATTACTACATGAGCAACGGTAAAAATACTTCTAAAAATCCCCACTGATTAATTAATTCTATATCTGTTTCTACCCCAAACTTTCACTAAAATATAGCCTACTAAAGCGCCACCGATATGTGCGAAATGTGCAATATTTCCTCCACTTCCAGAAAAACCTAGATATAGAGAAACTATAATAGTAATAGGAAATAAAACCTTTGCTTTAATCGGAAACGGAATAAACATAATGAACATTTCCGCATTTGGATAGAGCAAAGAAAATGCAGCAATTACTCCGAAAATAGCTCCAGAAGCTCCAACCATCGGTGTAGAAAGTATGTTTACGATATTCTGTGCATTTCCTTCTAATCTTACTGGAAATTTTTCAAAATCACCCTTTAAAATATCCGAAAACTGTAAACCTTCTACAATAAGCGGTTGAGCATCTTGGTATAACTGATAATATTCCCAAAGATTAAACAAAACGAAAGCACCTAAACCAGAAAGAAAATATAAAATAACAAATTTCTTTTCTCCTAAAAATCGCTCTAAAACTGGTCCGAAACTCGCGAAAGTCAACATATTAAAAGCAATATGCATAAAACCTCCGTGCATAAACATGTGTGTGATGATTTGCCAAGATTTAAAATAAGGAGATGTTGGGAAAAAAGCCGCTAAATAATGATAAGATTGCGGAATAAGCATCGCTAGAATGAAAACAATCACATTCAGGATGATAATATTTTTGGTGATGGGTGTTATATTTTGAAACATATTGTTTTGGTGTGTTAAAATTTATTTTTCAATTCTTCTGTAGGCACTTCTACATAGGTCCTGTTTCCGTTTGGTGTAAACTCTGGGAAACCTAACTTAATGAAATCCTTCAAAATTTGTTCCACTTCAGCTTTATACAGAAAATCAAACTTAGATTTCGCATTGGTTCTAATCCACTGACTATCATAATTTTCTAAAAATTCTTCTTCGGTTTTATATTCTAAAATTTCGAAGAGATTTTCTAAAAATTTAATCACTTGAGATTCTTTCACATCTTCGGGTACTGCATTTATTCTCAGTACATTATCTTGTGCCAAAACAATATCGAAACCTAAATCTGGCAAGTATTTTTTTATCGAACGAAACTTATTTTTCTCAATTTCATTTAAATGATATTCTAAAGAAAACAGCAAACTTTGACTTTTCTTACTTTTAGAAACATTTTTACGGTTTTCTGCTAAGACAATTTGGTGAATTCTTCCCAAATCGAGCATCAACGTTCTGTGGTCTTTATTAAAAAGCCAATAACCATTTGGCAATCTGAGCAAATCTTCTTCTAAATCCTCGTCTTCATCATCAAAAAGGTTAATTTTAGATGGCAAAGCTGATGATTCTTGTTGATACATTTCGGTAAGATTTACCATCGCTGTATCATTAATTTTAGAAGGAATTTGGTCTTTAAACGGATTAAAATTTCTATCGATATGAATTCCTGGAGCGTTATAACTTTTCGCAGCATCTACTTTTGGTGGAAAAAATGAATCCATTTGTTCATTTCGCTCAAAATCTAGACTTGGTGCTACATTATAAATTCCCAAAGATTTCTTAATCGTAGAACGAATCAATGCAAAAATAAGGTTCTCATCTTCAAATTTTACCTCTGTTTTTTGCGGATGTATGTTGACATCTATTTTTTCTGGGTCAAGTTCCAAATACAAGAAAAAACTCGGGCTGTAATTGCTTTGCAACAGTCCTTCAAAAGCTTCCTGAACCGCTCTGTTTAAGTACGGACTTCTAAAATATCTTCCATTGACAAAGAAAAACTGTTCGCCTCTAGATTTTTTAGCCGCTTCTGGTTTTCCTACAAAACCGTTGAGTTTTACCCAACCTAAATCTTCTTTGATAGGAACCAAAAGTGGATGCAATTTTCTACCGAAAATATCTACAATTCTCTGCATTTGGCTCCCTTTTCTAAGGTTAAAAATCACCTCATCATTATGATAGAGTGAAAATTCTAAATTTTCGTGAGCCAAAGCTACTCTTTGGAATTCATCTATGATATGTCTGAATTCTATATTGTTAGATTTCAGAAATTTTCTACGCGCTGGAACATTAAAAAACAGATTTTTCACGGAAAACACAGCACCTTCCGTAGTTTGTGCAGGTTCCTGAAATTGTAATTCTCCGCCTTCTATGTAGATGACGGTTCCTATTTCTGCGTCTTGTTTTTTGGTTTTGAGTTCTACCTGAGCCACCGCAGCAATAGAAGCCAATGCTTCACCACGAAAACCTTTGGTAGCGATATGAAAAATATCTTCTGTAGTTCTAATTTTAGAAGTAGCGTGTCTTTCGAACGCCATTCTAGCATCGGTTTCAGACATTCCGCTTCCGTTATCTGCTACTTTTATGAGATTTCTCCCTGCTTCTTCTACAATCAGTTCTATTTTAGTAGCACCAGCATCTATGGCATTTTCTAGCAATTCCTTAACAATAGAAGCAGGTCTCTGCACTACTTCTCCTGCAGCAATCTGATTGGCAACATGATCTGGTAAAAGTTGAATAATATCTGACATTTCTATAATTGAAACTCCAAAAATAGTGTTTAATTTCTAAAAAAATTGAATTTGTGGATGAGTAATCCTGATTGTTAAGAAAATTTTATGAAGTCTAATTTCTGACGAAGTTTTTTAGTGATTTTCTGGGTTAATGTTCTTTCATCAGCAAGATGACGAAGTTTAAATTCTCTTTTTTTTCTCACTACAAAAAGATGATAATCTTCTTGCTCCCAAATTGCATATTTCTGAAAGAAAACCATCTCTAGATTATTTTTATCAAGATTTTCTACTAAAGTTGGCAATTCGATGGGTTGGTCTATCACTTGTAGTGATTCTGGCTGATGCTGATGAAGATATTTAATGTATTCTGGATTTGGAATATTGATGAGTAAAAGAGATTTTTCTGAAATATAAGTGCTGATGTTTTTAAACAAATTAAAATGCTCTTCTACAGGAATATGCTCTATAACATCTAACAGTGTGATGAAATCAAAATCAGATTCTTGGGGCTGATAATGCACCACGTCTCCTACAAAAAGTTGAACGTTATTTTTTTGGATATTTTTCTGTGCGTTTTCTATACTTTTTTCGCTTAAATCTACTGCTTCTATATAACCTTTTTCTACTTTTTTAGAAAGTAAATAGGTAAAAGCTCCCACTCCACAACCCAGTTCTAAAATTTTAGATTTTTTAGTAAGTCCTAATTTTTTAAGTTGTTTAAACAAAAAAATCAATCTTTCATTAACTCCTATTTTTATTTGTCTTTCGGAGAACTGGTCATAGAACTGAGAAACTTCTTCTTTCTTCATCTGAAAAATATTTTGAGCCAATAAAAATACAAAATAAATAAAAAAGGCGCATCCTAGGATGCGCCTTCGTCTGAAAAACGAATCAAATAACTATAGTTTGTATAGAATTTGCGGGTGATTTTACGCTGACTGACTGACCTTCTATCCAAAGATTGTATTGGGTTTCTTGGTCAGAAGAATTCATCACTACTACTACCATTTGTCCGTTCGGATTCATAAATGAAGAAGAGATTAGAAAATCTCTATTGGTAACGGTTCCTAGTCTTCTTGCGTTCTTTTGTACATATTTAGAAATATGTCCTATGTAATAATATTCTGCGGTGTAGTGTAATTCTCCGGTTCTGGTGTCTGCGATAATCGGTGCGAAACAGAAATTGCCTACATGATTTGGGCCTCCTTTTTCGTCTAAGAGAATGTTCCAATCTGTCCAAGCAGAAATTCCGTTGTTAAAATCATTAATCATGTTTTTACCATAAATTTCGCCTAATCTCCAATCGTAGATTTCCTCGAATTTAAATTTTTCTACACAACCTTCTGTGAAAATGAGAAACTTATTAGGAAAGGCTTTTGCGGTTTCTTCTACATTTTCGAAAAGTGGTTGAGATTTCGTCCATGTTTCGTACCAGTGGAAACCTATTCCTGTAGCGTATTTATTCGCCAAAGGATCACTTAATGTAGTGGTAGCTCTTTGGTATAATAAATCTCTATTATGGTCCCAAATGATGACTTCTTTATTTTTGTAACCGTTTTTCCAAAGGGTAGGCCCTAGATATTTTCCTAAAAATTCTGCTTCTTCTTCGGCGGTATAGATACAAGATTCCCAAGTCTGAGTAGCCATAGGTTCGTTTTGAACAGAAAGTCCCCAAACTGGAATTCCTCTTTTCTCATATTCTTTGATGAATTTAACGTAATAATTTGCCCAAGGCTGATAGTATTCTTTTTTAAGTTTACCGCCTCTCAACATATTATTGTTATCTTTCATCCAAGCTGGTGGAGACCACGGACTGAAATAAAATTTGAAATTTTTGCCAATCATTTTTTGAGCCTCCTTAATCATCGGGATTTTATATTGCTCATCATGTTGGATATTAAAAGTTTTGAGCGCCTTGTCATTTTCTTCTACATAGGTATAACTTCCACTGCTGAAATCACTAGAATTCATGCTGGTTCTAATCAAGTTATACTGTAAGCCATTTTTGACAAAATAGGATTCTAAAAATTCTTTTTGCTTGTCTTGAGGCAATTTATAAAAGGTTTCTGCAGAAGCATCTGTAATTGCTCCGCCAATTCCTGTGATTTTTTGGTACTTAAAATCAGGGTCTACAAAAACGCAAATATCTGTTTCCTTCGGTTGAGGGAAATTATGAAAACTGCCTTTACTGGGTACAAACTTTTCAGTTTGGTTTTTGGCAGTAGTATATATCGAAACGTCTTTGAGTGTGTTTTTTTGCTGTGCAAAACCTACACTAAATGCCAAGAAAGACATGATAATCACTGCATTACTTTTCATTTTTTTATTTTAAAAATTAGAAAATATAAGTAGCTACTGCTCCTGCATCTAAAGATGTAGTTGCAATTTTTCCATTAATTTTAATATTGAATGTTTCTGGTGCACCTCCATCATTTTCTACAATCAAAACAATTTTACCATCGGCTCTCTTGAAAGCTACGTTATTAAGATTTCCTGATTGAGAGCTTGCAATTCTTATAGAATTCTGTGGAACAAACTTAGAAGCATGAGCAATGATATAATAGCCTACGTTTCTTTCGAAGCTTTCTGAAGAATTTATGGTAATTGCACCTTTACACATGGTACAACCACCTTCTGTGTGAGGTTTAAACTGAGAATTATTGGCTAAATTCCATTCTAAAGCAATTTTACTCCAGTTTCTCATGGAACCTATAATTACATTTTTCAGGTGCCATTTTAAATCTCCACCAAAATCACCAGTAGAAGAAGTCCACTGTTCTGTAAAATATATATTTTTAGTAGGGAAAGTAGCTTTTATATCTCCAAGAGCTGTAATAAAACCGTCATATAAGTGAAAAGCGGTTCCATCAATATATGGATTTGCTTCTTTATCTGACAAAACAGCAATTGGATAATATGGTGTATCACAGTTATGGTCAAATGCTACAATTTTAGTAGAAATATTAGCAGTTTTAAAAGCTGGTCCTAGATGTTTTCTTATAAACTCTGCTTGCTTTTCAGCAGTCATTACCATACTAGGATTATTTTTAAGATTTAATGGTTCATTTTGTGGTGTAATGGCATCTATGGTAATGCCTTCATTTTTCATAGCGGTGATGTATTTCACAAAATATTGTGCATATACACCGAAATATTCTTCTTTTAGGCTTCCTCCCATAGAACTTCCGTTATCTTTCATCCAAAGTGGAGCAGACCAAGGAGTTGCCATAATTTTAATATTAGGATTTATGGCAAGAATTTGTTTTAACATATCAATTAAAGGACGGTCTTTTTCTAAACTGAATTTTGACAACGTAGGATCTGTTTCTCCTGCAGGAAGATCATTGTAAGAAAATACGCTGCTATTAAGATCAGAAGCACCTATACTTAATCTAAGATAGTTTATAGAAATAGAATTAGCGTTACTGCTAAAGAGTTCTTGTAAGAGTTCTTGTTTTCTAGTAGCAGTAAGACTATTAATAACTTCTACACTACCTCCTGTTAAAGTATAACCAAATCCGTCAACTGTTTGATAAGTTTGGCTTTCGTCTATCTGAATATTTTGATAAGAATTAGAGTTAGTAGTAAAACCAAGAATAGTATTTTGTTTCTGAAGTTTTACAGACTGATCTCCTTTAGTAAGCCATACTTCTACATCATTGGTAGGAGTAGGTTTGGGCGGTTCTGGCGTAGGTGACGAAGTACTTCTAGAGCAATACGCCATTGCAATCATACTGGCAATCGCCCAAATGAATAGATATGATTTTTTTAAAAACATAAATTTAAATTTTTATTGATATACTCTAATGTAATCTACTTCCATAGTTGCGTTAGTCACATTCGGATCTATGGTTCCCCCAAAATTACCTCCCATTGCTACATTCATAATGAAGAAAAAATTCTGATTGAATGGTGAATTTGCATTATTATTGTAAGTAAAGAACAATTGATTGTCTACATAGATTTTTATAGTACTTGCATTCCATTCCATACTGTAAATGTGGAATTCTGTAGTTGCATTTGGAATCATAACACTTGTACCATCTGCATTTCCACCAGAACGACCTGGGTAATGAAGGGTTCCAAAAATTCTATTTAATTGGTTTCCTACGTGTTCCATAATATCTATCTCACCACAAGCAGGCCAACCTACAGAATCGATATTGTCACCTAACATCCAAAGTGCAGGCCAAGTTCCGCCACCAGATGGAATTTTAGCTCTAATTTCTACTTTTCCGTATTTCATAGAATATTTTCCTTTAGAAAGAAGTCTTGCTGAAGTATAATTATATCCTTGGTATGCGTCTTTGATTAAGTTAATTTTAAGAGTTCCGTTACTTACTACGGCATTTTGAGTTCTATTGGTATAATATTGCGCCTCATTATTTCCCCAACCATTATTGTTTCCTAAATCATAGCCCCATTTAGAAGAATCTGGCGCTCCATCAACATTAAATTCATCAAAAAAAACTGCTTTTGGAATGACATACACCGTTACTTTTGTGCTACCAGAAATAGATTTATCTCCATTATATGCCGAAACATAAACGGTATGTTCATTAGTCCCAGATTGCTTAAATGTATAAGTGAAGTTACCTGTGGTAGAGGTAAGAATTTCTCCGTCTACTGACATTTTATATTCTTTGGCATTGTTTGCAAAAGCGGTAAAATTTACCACACCTGTTCCATCACCATTTGGCATAGTAGCAGAAGAACCTACCACTACTTTATTAATTACTAAATTAGTAGGCGTAGTTACAACTGGCTCTGAAGAACCTGAACTGCTGCCGCCACAACTAAAAAAAAGAAATGAAAAAAAGGAAATTATGAGTAAAAATTTATAATTTTTCATAACCTATTTCAATTGTATTTTTGCTACTATAGGAAAATGATCAGACGGATATTTATAGTCATAAAAGTCTGTAATCGTTCTGTATTTTAAAACTTTCGTATTGTTTTTTGAGCTAAAAATAAAATCTATTTGTTCGCTAGGTTTTTCATTGAATTTAAATCCATTCCAAGTTGCTTTTTCGGCGTAAGGTTTTGTAACGCTATTGCTTCTGGCTTCTTGTAAATTTTCAAAAAGCGGTTTCATCCATGAATCACTTTCTACAGAATTAAAATCACCCGTAAGAACTACAGGAACATTTCTTTTCTTCTGCAAGGTTTTAATTTTTTCTAGGATGATTTCTGCAGATTTCTGTCTCGCAATTACACCTACATGGTCAAAATGCGTATTCAGTACCCAAACTTTCTTTTTGGTTTTTATATTTTCAAAAAGAGCATACGTAACGATTCTAGGATATGCTGCGTCCCAAGATTTTCCTGATTTTTCAGGATTTTCTGAAAGCCAAAATGTATTTTGTTCCAGAACTTTATATCTGCTTTTCAGATAAAAAATACATGAAAATTCAGCATTCGCTTCATCTGTTCTCGGTCTTCCTAAAAAACCATAAGCAGAGTTGTTATCTAATAAATAATCAATCTGAGGTTTCTGCGCTTCCTGTAAGCCTACAAAATCTGCTTCGTAATAAGAAATAAGGTCTTTTACTTTATCTTTTCTGATGTTCCAGTGATTTTCCCCATCATCTACGCTTGCCAATCTGATGTTAAAACTCATCACATCAATGGTTTGTGAGAATAAAAACGATGCAAAAAGTATAAACAAAATGGTAGAAATGTTTTTTGTTTTCATATTTTAATTCTTGATTAAAATTATTTTAACTCGAACTGATATTTCTTGTTTTCTGTAGAAAGTTTAAAAGAATCTGTTCTAAAAGGCGCTACTGGAAATCCTTTTTCGGTGAAAAGATTAATTTCTGAATCATCTCCTTTCCAGCCATATCTTACAGCAACGGGATTGCTTACCTTTTCGCATGTAACTACAATTTTATTTTTCTTAATTTCTGCTTTTGCTGGATAGAATTTTTGGTCATTTCCTGCAATTTCAAAACCTTTTAAGATTTCATTATTTTTAGAAATTAATTTTTCCTTCGTATTAAAGCTGATGGTAATTTTATTTCCTTTTACCGTTGATTTTTGATAAATTGGGCTTTTCAGACCATTATTTAAGGCTAAATTAGCCAATCGTTCTCCTACTGTTTTTTTATTTCTTGGGTGAATATCATTCGGATTTCCCACATCAGTAGTTACTACCATTCCAGTGTTTTTCATTTTGGTAGTATTCAGTTGAGCATCTCGTACTTCACACCAATCGCAACCTTCATTACTGTCTCCTTTAGTATTAAAAGTGGCTAATTGAACGAAATAAAAAGGTAAGTTTTCTCCAAATTTCTGTCTCCAACTGTTAATCAACAATGGGAAACTTTGGTTATATTCATAAGCTCTCTCTGCATTTGATTCTCCTTGATACCAAAGCATTCCAGAAATTCTAAAATCTTCAATCGGGTGAATCATGGCATTGTAAATCAAAGAAGGAAATTCATTTTGATTGATAGCTGCATAAATTTTTTCTACAGCAAATTTCCAATTTCCTGCTAATGGAATACTTTTTTGAGCGGTGACTAATTTCACCTCATAATCATTACTCCACAAACCACCGCCACCACCAGTGTCATTAACTTTTACTGCAATAATATTTTCTCCTTTTTTTAAAATTTCTTTCGGAATGGTATAAATTCTATCATCTGACCATTGTTTCATTTGCCCTACTAATTTTCCATTAAAATAAGTAAGGTCTTCGTCATCAATTTTTCCTAAATACAGCACCGCATTTCCAGTAAGGTCTTCGTCTGAAAGAACAATGGTTTTTCTAACCCAAGCTACTCCGTCTAAACCTTCGAAACCTTGTTGTTCCCAAGCTTTTGGAACATATAAATCTTTTAAAGCAGAAGCGTTATACCCTGCACTCAAGAATTGTTCTTGATTAAAATCTGCAATTTTAGCATTCAGTTTTTTCTCAAAAAAAACAGTTTTAGCCTCGAAATTTTTCTGTTGAAGACTTTCTATGTCTATTTGTGGCATATTGGCAATCATTTCTTTGAAATAAGGCGATTGCTCGAATGCATTTTTAGGAATCCAAGCTTCGATTACAGTTCCGCCCCAAGAAGAATTTATAATTCCGATAGGAACTTGTCTCTCGTGATACATTTTTTTAGCAAAAAAATAGGCTACTGCAGAAAAATCTCCTATAGTGGAAGCATTCGCAACATTCCATTCTGTTTTCGCAAGGTTGTTTTGAGGTAAAGAATTTATTTTTCTCTCAATTTTAATATGTCTAATGAGCGGAAACTCTTTTTGATTTAATTCCTCTTTATAACCTTCAGAAGACGAAAGCGCCCACTCCATATTGCTTTGTCCACTACATAACCAAACATCTCCTACCAAAACATTTTTGAAAACAATTTCATTATTTCCTTTAATTGTCAATGTAAAAGGACCACCTTCTTTTTCTTGGTCTAAATCTACTTTCCAATTGCCATTTTGGTCAGCAACAGTGGATTTGGTTTGATTTTTAAAACTTACCGACACTTTTTCATGAGGTGATGCAAAACCCCAAACTGGAATTTTAGAATTTCTCTGCAAAACCATATTATCTGAGAAAATATATGGTAAAGAAACATTTGCCATCAATAATTGAATGGTCAATAATAAGAATACGCTGATTGATTTTTTCATTTTAATTCCCTTTAAGATTTATTTCTTATAAGGTTATTTTTTTAGGATGTTATTTTTCCCAATTTACTCTTTTGGTTTGTACCTGAGCAGAATTGGTTCCTATCATGATGTCAAATTCTCCTGATTCCCAATCGAAATTGAGTTCATCATCATAGAATTTTAAATCTTCTGGTGTAATGTTAAAAGAAATGGTTTTGCTTTCTCCTTTTTTCAAGAATATTTTATGAAAACCTTTCAGTTCTTTTACAGGACGAACTACTTTTCCTACTAAATCTCTGATGTACAACTGAACCACCTCTTCTCCGTCATAATTTCCTGAATTGGTAAGCGTAACTGAAGCCGTCAAGGTTTGATTGCCTTTCAGTTGAGTAGCACTTACGTTTACGTCAGAATATTGAAATGTAGTATAACTCAAGCCAAATCCGAATGGATAAGCTGGGTCATTATCTAAGTCGATATACGCCGAAACATAGTTTCTGTCTGTATTATTTTTAGCAGGTCTTCCTGTATTGTAATGATTGTAATAAATAGGAATTTGACCTTCAGTTCTAGGAAAAGTCATCGGCAATTTACCGCCAGGATTTATTTTCCCAAAAAGTACATCTGCAATAGAATTTCCAGCTTCTGTACCTAACCACCAAGTGTAAACAATGGTAGGAATGTTTTCTGAAGCCCAATCAAAAACCAAAGGACGACCGGCATTAATCATTAAAATAATTGGTTTTCCTGTTTTGGCAATTTCTTTTAATAAATCTTCCTGAACTCCAGAAAAATGGATGTTGCTTCTGCTTTTTGCTTCGCCACTCATTGCGTGACCTTCGCCTAAAGTCATAATTACAACATCTGCTTTCTTGGCAGTTTCTACCGCTTCTGCAAATAGAGATTTATCATTATCATTTGCGTTACATCCTTTCGCATAAAGCAATTCTGAATTTTTATCCAATTGAGCTTTAATTCCGTCAAACTGAGTGACAATTCTTTGACTATCATCTGGAAAAGCGATAGACCAGAAGCCGTGATTTTCTACTGTAGCTTTCGCAAATGGACCAATAATGGCCACTTTTTTAGTGGTAGGGGAAAGTGGTAATAATTGATTTTCATTTTTTAGTAAAACAATACTTTTTGAACCAATTTCTCTTGCAAATTTTCTGTGTTCTGGATTATTGGCTTGTTCTTTCTCTCTCTTTTCATTAATGAAACGATAAGGGTCATCGAAAAGTCCAAGTTCATATTTTTTAGTCAAAATTCTGCGAACTGCATCATCTACTAACTGAATATCTACTTTTCCTTCTTTTACCAATTCTGCTAAATGATTGGTATAAGAACGGCTTTCCATATCCATATCACTTCCCGCGATAATTGCTTTCAGAGCAGCATCTTTATTGTCTTTAGCAAAACCGTGAGGAATCATTTCGCCAATGCTTCCCCAGTCAGAAACCACAAATCCTTGGAAATTCCAAACACCTTTTAATAAGTCTCTTTGAATGTATTTATTTCCAGTGGCAGGAATTCCGTTGATATCATTAAAAGAATTCATAAAAGTAGCTACTCCCATATCAGACACCGCTTTGAAAGGTGGCAAATACGTTTCGTGCAATTGTCTAAGGCTCATATCTACAGAATTGTAATCTCTTCCGCCAACAGCAGCTCCATAAGCAGCAAAATGTTTAGCACAAGCCATTACTGCATCTTTATTTCCTAAGCCATTTCCTTGGAAACCTTTTACTCTAGCTTTTCCTACCAATGTTCCTAAATAGGTGTCTTCACCAGCTCCTTCCATTACGCGTCCCCATCTTGGATCTCTTCCTATATCTACCATTGGTGCAAAAGTCCAGTGAATTCCATAGGCTGAAGCTTCAATGGCTGCAATTCTAGCAGATTTTTCAATTAAATTCATATCCCAAGTAGCGGTTTCGCCTAACGGAATAGGAAAAGTAGTTCTAAAACCATGAATAACATCTTGCCCAAAAAGTAAAGGAATTTTAAGACGAGACTGCATGGCTTGGTCTTGCCAGTTTTTAGTGTTTTTAGTTCCTACAGCATTTAAAATAGAGCCTAGTTTCCCTGCACGAACTTGACCAGCTTTGTCTGCATCTTTCGTAATAGGACCGGTTGCTGTAATATCATCATTGTATTGATTGAGCTGTCCTATTTTTTCTTCCAAAGTCATTTTCGCCATCAGCTCTGTAACTTTTTGGTCGATTGATTTCTGTGCAGAGACGGTAATTCCCAATCCTGCTAAAAAAATTGAAAGAAATATTTTTTTCATAAATTTTATTTTTAAAAAGTGTAGGTAGCCACTGAATTAGATGGCAATGATGCTGCTACAGATTTACCATCAAAGGTAATATTAAAATTTTCAACTTCTGCTCCTTCGTTTAAAACGATTAAAGCTATTTTGCCTTCTGGCGTTTTAAAAGCTACTGTACTTAAATTTCCTACTTGTGTAGAACCTATTCTTTGTGAATTTTGAGGTACAAATTTAGAAGCGTGAGCTATGATGTAATACGCTACATTTTTAGTGTAAGATTCAGCAGAATTGATCGTGATCGCTCCTTTACATTGAGTACATCCTCCTGGAGTAAAAGGTTGGAATTGTGCGTCATTTGCTAAATTCCATTCTAATGCAATTTTGCTCCAATTTCTCATCGTTCCTATGATTACATTTTTGGTATGCCAAATGAAGTCTCCCGCAAAAGTTCCTGTAGAACCCGTCCATTGTTCTGTGAAATACAGATTTTTATTTGGAAATGCGTTCTTTACAACACCAAGAGCTGAAACATCTCCTGCATAAAGGTGAAACGCTGATCCGTCTACATATTGTGCAGCTTCTGGGTCTTGGAGAATTGTAATAGGATATTCTGGTTTATCGCAATTATGGTCGTACAATACTATTTTTGTAGCAATATTGGCTGCTCTAAAAGCTGGACCTAAATTGTTTTTTATGAAATCTCTTTGTTGTTCTGCAGTCATATACATACTTGGGTTATTCCCAGGATGTAGTGGTTCGTTTTGAGGAGTAATGGCATCAATGGTGATTCCATTTTTCTTCATTTCCTGAATATATTTCACGAAATATTCTGCATAAACTTGATAGTATTCTGTTTTTAAACTTCCTCCTATGCTATTTCCGTTATCCTTCATCCAAACAGGTGGTGACCAAGGTGCGCCAATAATTTTAATATCTGGATTAATGGCTAAAATTTCTTTTAACATATCAATCACTGGTTGGTCCTTAGCTAAGCTGAATTCGCTCAGGTCTTCGTCTGTTTGACCTGCGGGAACATCATCATAAGAAAAGACAGAACTGTTAAGGTCTGATGCACCAATGCTTAATCTAAGATAACTTACACCTATGGATTGTTCTGATTTTCCGAAAATATCTTGAAGAAGTTCTTTTTTCTTCGCTGGAGATAATTGATTGATTACTTCTACGCTTCCTCCGGTAAGAGTATACCCAAAACCATCTACGGTTTGGAATTTTTCTGAAGGATTGATGAGAATATTTTGGAAATTATTTTGTGGATTATCAAAAATAAGATTGTTTTGTTTTTGAAGTTTTAAAGTTTCATCAGCATTAGTTTGCCAATATTCTATTATTTGTGGAGCTTCTATTTTTGTAAAAGAATTACATGAGATAAGAGAAGCTATAGAGCCTAAAACTAAGGCGGGGATCATTTTTTTTAGAACCATAACATTTATTTTTAATATTCAAAAAAACTGCTGCACGATAATATGCGCAGCAATTTTTTTAGAATAAGGTTATATAAATTCTAATTTGATATAAGATTAATAACCAGCGTTTTGAGTTAAATTAGGATTATTATCAATCTGAGATTGAGGAATAGGCCATAATAAACGATTTTGATTAATATTTTTTGCAAAACTTATAACATTTCCATTTCCATCTTTTCTATTGCTAAGAATTTCTACAGCTTTGCCAGTTCTCTTAAGATCAAACCAACGTTCTCCTTCAAAAGCAAGTTCTAATTTTCTTTCTTTTAAGATTTTATTAATACCATCTTCTTTACTAGAAATAGTGATATCTGGCAAATTAACTCTTGTTCTTACTTGGTTCACCAAAGCTGCAGCACCAGTATAATCTCCTAAATTTACTTTTGCTTCTGCTCTAATTAACAGCAAATCTGCATATCTGGCAACATAAAAATTTTGATTACCATCTGTTAATCTCATTTTGTTCATGAAAGGATAATGGCTACTTGGCCAATAGTTATCCGCCCAACCTACATTATCAAAAGTTACAGAAGATTGCTTTCTAATAACATCTCCCTCATCATCAAAAGATTTTACAACATCATTAGAAGGTGTATTAAATTTTTTCCAATCATTTCCCACAAACATGAAAGTTCCCCAAGCCCAAACGTTTCCACCGTTTCCATTTGCTTCAAAAATAGATTCTGCATTTGCTTCATGAGATCCATCAAACAAGTGATCATAAGTAGGAACTAAGCTATAGCCTAGAGTCATTAATTGATCCGTATAAGAAACTACTTTAGTATAATCAGGAGATGGTTTAGTTGCATTTACTTTTGCTAATAATGCCAATGCAAAACCTTTGTTGGCTTTGAATTTATTTGATGCACTTGGTGCACTAGCTAGAGCTCCTTCTAAATCTGTAATAATTTGAGTGTATATTTCAGCGGTTGTTGCTCTTTTAGGATATACTTGGCTGTATACTTCTTCAAAGTTTTCTGAATTCACTCCTATAACTGCTTTAGTAACTAAAGGAACATCTCCCCATAATTGTACCGCATGAAAATAATATAAAGCTCTTAAAATAGCCGCTTCAGACTTCATTTCATTTTTTCTTGCACTAGTCAGTGCAGGATCTGCAATGTTATCTACATAATTTAAAACTTTATTACAGTTATTGATAAAACCGTAAAGATATTTCCAATCTCTTGCTACGTTTGTATTTGTTGCGATGATACGGTATTCACCTTGTTGCATGTTTTGTGGATTGTCACCTCCTGTATATGCAGTATCTGCTTGAGCATCTCCATTAAAAAAGTAATCTAATTGCCAATACTCATTTCCAAAATCCGAATATAATGCAGTCATTAAGTCTTCTGCTTCGGAAGCTTTAGTATATGGTGTATCAGAAAGAGGAACTGCTCTATCTGTAATAGGCTCGGTATCTAAATAATCTGAGCAAGATACTGTACTAGCAGTCAGCATTGAGCCTAATAATATATAAAAAAATGTTTTATTAAGTTTCATAATCGTGATGATGTGTTAATTAAAAATTAGCTTTAAGACCTAAAATAACAGTTCTTACTTGTGGGTATGTTCCATAGTCTATACCAAACACTCCATTTGTAGTATTAAAAGCATTAACTTCTGGATCAAATCCTGTATAGTCAGTCCAAGTGTATAAATTTTGTCCAGTTAAATAAACATTTAGTTTACTCACTCCTTTGAAAGGATTATTGAAATTATAACCTAAGGTTACATTTTTAAGTTTTACAAATGATCCATCTTCTACGAAACGGTCAGAAATATACATTGCGGTAGAGGTATTTGCTTTAGGAATGTTTGTAATTTGACCAGCTGTAGTCCATCTATCAAGAACTACTGTAGATTGGTTTTTGAAATCATTCATTAACTCTAAATCAAATCTTGTTGCATTGTAAACATCATTTCCTTGAGAAGCAGTAACTAATACATCTAAATACCAATTTTTATATTTAAAGTTATTAGTAAATCCTAAAGTGTAGTCTGGAGTTGGATTTCCAATGAAAGTTCTATCACCTGTATCAAAATATCCATTACCGTTAAGGTCTTTGTAAAGAACATCACCAGTCGTAGGGTCTACCTTATCAAATTGATAACCAAAGAAAGAACTTATTGGCTGTTCTGCAGAAAATCTTACTAAATAGCCTCCAACGGTTTCTATAAATGCCTTATCAATTGTAGGCATGTAATTCATGCTAAGTACTTTGTTTTTACTAAATGAAATATTTAATCCGCTATTCCATGAAAAATCCTCTCTTTTGAAGTTAACTGTATTTATACTAAATTCTACTCCTTTATTTTCCATAGAACCCACGTTTTTAAGGATATTCCCTAAACTACCCATTCCAATTGGTAAAATTAAATCATCTGTCTTTCTTTGATATACATCAGCAGTTAACTTAATTCTGTTGTTCATTAATCCTAAGTCTACCCCAAAGTTGGTATCCGTAGTTACTTCCCATCCTAAATCACTGCTATCCCACTGATGGGTATACCAAGTTCCATTAGGACCAAGTTCTGTAAGACGCTCTAAGTTAAAGTGTGAGTAAGTAGGAATTCCAGAAGCGTTACCTGTTTTACCCCAGCCTCCTCTTAATTTTAACTCAGAAATAGTGGGATTATCTTTTAGGAAGTTCTCATTAGATATAGTCCAAGCAGCAGATACACCTGGGAAGAATCCCCATTTGTTTCCAGGAGCTAATGCAGAACTACCATTATATCTAAATACTCCCATGATGGTATATTTATTTTCAAAAGTATAAATTGCTCTACCAAAATAAGAAACTTCTCTTAATTGTTCTTTTTGCAAAACTTCATGTTGATAGGTTGCTAAATCATAATTAAAATCTGTAGTTCCAGCTGGGAAAACATTTCCTGTATAATTATGATTTTCTGTATTTCTTTCGTGAATTTGTAAACCTGCTAATAAATCTAAATCATGAGCCTCATGTTTCAGTTTATAGTTTAAAGTGTTTTCTATATTAAGATCTTTATATAGATAGTTATATTCACCTCCTAAACCTTTCTCTTGTCTTCCGTATACTGAGGAATAGTTATCAATAAATTGGTCGTTTACACTATCTATTATGTCATAAGAAACTTGTGGTTTCCATGTTAAATTTTTAGCTAATGTAACTTCTAATCCTAAATTACTTAAAAAACGCTGAGTATTAGTAAGATTCTTTCTTGATTGGAAAGCTACCGGGTTTTCCCAGCCTGATTGGAATGGGTTCGGTGCAAACTGCCCTGGCTTATAACCATCTTTTACCTCTCCAGTTGTTTGATCATATACTGTAGCGTCTGAATTAATAAAATTTACTTGGCTACCATAAATTGGTAAAAACTCAGGGGTATTTAATGTACTTAATACCACACCTCCTCTTGCAACACCTGCATTATCATTAGTATTATTAAGTTTAGTGTTGATGTAATTTAAACTTGCATTTAATTTAAGCCATTTAGCAATATTTGCATCTAGATTAACTTTTGCTGAAACCCTATCAAACTGGGCTGGTTCTATAATTCCTGCAATACCTTGATATCCTAAAGCCGTATAAGCTCTAACTTTATCATTTCCAAATGAATAATTTACGTTATAATTTTGATCAAATCCTGTTCTGAAAATTTCGTCTCTCCAATTAGTATTAATTCCCTGATAACGAGGGTTATTGATCGTATTTAAGAAAGCTGGATTAATTTCATTCATCAATGCTTTATATTGATCCATATTTAATACATCAATATTATCTACAGATTTAGAAACTCCCCAGTAAGCATTAAAATTTAATTGAGGTTTACCCCCTTTACCTCTTTTAGTAGTCACAATAACTACACCTCCAGAGCCATTAATACCATAAATTGCTGTAGAGGTTGCATCTTTTAAAATCGTCATACTTACAATATCATCAGTATTGAGTCCACTGATATCAAAAGTCTGAATACCATCTACTACGTACAAAGGATTTACACCAGAAGAAATAGAATTATTACCTCTAATTTTCACATCAATTGAAACGCCTGGCTTACCAGAAGCTTGCACTACAGTAACACCAGCTACACTTCCTTGTAATGCTTGACCAACATTATAAATTGGTCTATTATCAAAAGCATCTGATTTAAGTGTAGAAATAGCACTTGTTAGGTTTTGTTTTTTAATACCACCATAACCAATCAAAACCACCTCATCTATTTTCTTCTCTTTTATAGCTGAAGAATCGCTTTTAATTTGAGCCTGAAAACTTGAGGTAAAATAAAGAACTGCTATCAGTCCTAACCCTTTTTTAATATTCATGTTCATAATATATTTTTTTATCTCATTTTGAGACAATAAATTTAAATGAATTTAGTTAAGAAAAAAATAATTTCTTAATAATTTTAATTTTTCGTTTATTTGAGATACTTTTGGAGTGGTCAAAATCCCTTTTTAGGAGTAAAACCTCTTATTTTTTCAAAAATATTTTAACTAAAAATAGCGTCAACTTTTAACATTATGTTAATAAACAAGAAAAATAAATCACTTAATGTTAACTTAATGTTAAGTTTCATAGTCTTTTCTATGCTCCTTAATTCTATGAGCATTATCATATTACAACTTTCCCAAAATGCTCAGCATACTTATACAGGATTAGGCATTTTAGAATTTTTCAAGGATATTCCCATAGCTTTAGTTTCTATTTTTTTGGTAGATTATATTAAAAAAAAGAGTTACTACCTTTCATTAGCATTTGCATTATTTATTTGTACCGTCTGCAGTTTTAGTATTCCCTTTTTAACTGAATTTTGGTTTTTAAAAATATGGTTCATTCTTATCGGAATTTCATTTTCTATAGGCAAAATCTGTGTGTTTAGCATCATCAAAAACACAACAGAAACTGAAAAAGAATTCTCTATCACCATGAGCCGAACAGAAGCTGCTTTTATGCTCGGAATTTTCATTGTGAACATGGAGTTTGCACTTATTCTAAGTAGTGATTATCAAGAATTTTGGAGATTTGGATTTTGGTTGGTAGGATTTATTTCGTTGTGGACAGGCATACAAATTATAAGACATCACCACACTCATAAAAATACTGAACCCATTCCCGTAAAAAAATCAAAAATCGACTTTACAATTTTACTGAACAAAAGTTCTTTACTGTTTTTGGTTATTATATCACTCATTATTTTTGCAGAACAAATATTCAACTCGTGGCTTCCCACTTTTTATAAAAAATCCCTCAATTCTTCTTCTTTTTTTGCGCTACAATCTTCTGCATTACTGGCGTTCTTCTCCTTTTTAGGGAGAATAATCGCTTCTAAACTCATTCATAGATTTAGCCCCATGAAAATCTTTTACACCAGCTTAATTTCTGGGATTATTCTCATCAGCTCAGCATTTTTTATAGGGCAAGAAAGCGATTTAAAAATAAAGATATTAATGTTTATTTTTCCACTGATTGGCTTTTTTATTGCGCCACTTTATCCTATGCTAAACTCTAAGTTCCTAGGCAACTACCCCGAGAAAAAAATAAGCAGAATGGTTTCCTTCATCATTTTGTTCACTTCTTTAGGCGGTTCTATAGGCTCAATAAGCACTGCATATATTTTTCAAAAAAATTTAGCAAATTATTACTTGTTATTTGCTTCAATTCCATTAATTTTGATACTGATACTTTCTTCTTTATTTTCCATCAAAGAAAGAATGTCTATAAATAAAAATGATCATGAAACTTGACGACTCTAAAAATAAGATGACCCTACAAGAATTGATTGATACCAAAAACTTTATTAATCAATTATCTGTAGACTGTGCAATCTTTGGCTTTCACGACAATTCTTTAAAAATTTTATTGCTTAAATATCACGAACTCAATCTTTGGGCGGTTCCTGGAGGTTTCATCTTCGAAGATGAACATCTAGACGATGCTGCACACAGAATTTTATATGAAAGAACTCATTTAGAAGACGTTTATTTGCAACAGTTCTACGCATTTGGTGGAATAGACAGAACCGAAAAAAACAATCCGCACCGTCAATTATTAGCTAACAAAGGAATAGAAACAGATAAAGACCACTGGATTAATAAAAGATTTGTAACTGTAGGCTATTATGCATTGATAGACTACACCTTATCTCATACCTTCCCAGATGCGTTCAATGAAACTTGCGCTTGGTTTGATGTACATGACCTCCCTGAAATGGCTTTTGATCATAAAGAAATCATTGATAAAGGCATAGAGCACCTTAGAAAAACGCTAGATTATGACATTGTAGGAAGCAACCTGCTACCAGAAAAATTCACCATGAAAGATTTGCAAAATCTGTATGAAGCCATCTTGGGAGAAAAATTCAGAAGAAACAACTTTCAGCGTAAAATGCTCAGCTTAAATATTTTAGATAGACACGAAAAACTTTTTAGCGGCTCTGCAAATAAGGCACCTTATCTTTATTCTTTTAAGAAAAAATAAATTGAGAGATTTTTTTTCTTAATTTTATAGACTTCTTAAAAAAACTAATTATGCCTGTAAACAAACAAATTGTAAATGCAATAAGGAAGTCTTTATCAAAATTTGATTTCTCAAAATTGGAAGAAAAATGTACTAATGAAGCTCAAACAAGATTTAACTTAATAGAACCACTATTAGAAATTCTTGGTTACAGCAGAATTGATGACATGACCACAGAAATTAATGCTGGTTGGGGAAAGAAAAATGACAAAGCTGATATAGGATTAATTATTAATGGTAAAATACCAGAAATAATTATAGAATGTAAAAAATTCGGAAAAAGGCTAACAGACAAAGAAGCTTCACAATTAAACAACTATTTCATCAATACCAAAAATACGAAATGTGGTATTTTAACAAACGGTATAGAATGGAGAATATACTTTCCTAATGATTCTACTAAGGAAGATAAACTTTACGAAGTACCATATTTAGTTCTTGATTTTAATAACATAAATGATGAATTATTAGAAACACTTTCTAAATTCCATAAAAACAACATTGACATCAAAGAGCTCTATAACGAGGCTCAAGACTTTTATTTCCTAGAAGGCTTTTCAGATGCTTTAGCGCATGAACTTTCTGACCCTTCTGATGATTTTGTAAAAGCCATCTTTAATAGAATGGAAGGCAAAAGAATGACAGACCAGATTAAGTCAAAACTAAAAAACCTCATCAATTCTACTACAATTCAAAATGCTTTGCCTTTTATCCTCGAAAATGAAGCTAAAAATGGCAACATAATTATTACAACTTTTGAAGAGTTAAAAATATATCATGCCATTAAAACTACAATCTTAAATTCTTTAAAAAAGATTGATGCAGAAAGAATTTCTTACAGAGATCAAAAAAATAGTTTTAATATACTTGTAGATGATAATAACAAGAAATTAATCGCTAAAATAACAAGTCAAAAGAATAAATATTTTATCGAAATTAATGGTGTAAAATATGATTGTAACGGCATAGAGAGTGTAGTTGCACTGAAAAAACCTCTTATTGAAATCGCACAACAACTTCTTGCATAAATACAATTAGGTTTAATTCAATTAAAAAAATAAATTTTTCAAAATATTATAAAATAAAAAAGCCTTCTCAAAAGAGAAGGCTTCTTAATGTACCCCAGACGGGACTACCACAATACTTTTCTCAATTTTTCTTGTTTTTAATCCGTTTGTATTCAGTATCTTTGAATTATAAAGGAAAATAAAACTATGGTTTTTTTGAAATTTAGTCGGTTTAATTTCAAATTTAGCCACCCTTTTAGCCACCCTTTATTTACGTTTATTAAATTTAATTTCACAATGAAGATAGTTTTTGAATTAAGAAAAGAAAAAATAGCTCAAAATGGTTTAATTCCAATTCAACTCGTTGTAAGACACGACGGAAAAAGAATAAGAAAAAACACAGGTCTTTCTGTATTAGAAAGTCATTGGAATGGACATAGAGTTAAACCCAACCTTAAAAAAGAACCTAACAACAATTATGAAATAATAAATAATGAGTTACAACTAATTGAAGAAAAAATAAACAAGTTATTTCTTTTTTTAAAGGGTAATGATATTCCTTTTTCAGTCGAAAAATTCAATGAAATATTTGAAAAAAAAGAAGAACCTTCAGATAATAAATTTGATTTCTTTTCTTGCTTTGAAGAATACATTGAAAAAGGAAAACTAACAAAAACACCAAATACAATTAAGGGACAAAACACAATAAAAAACTATTTGGAATTCTTTTGTAAAGAAAATGGATTTTCGCTTTCATTTCACAATATTGACGATGCTTTTTTTGAACAATTGAGAGACTATTCTTATGAAACCAAAAAAATGAAACAAAATTATTTCGCTAAAGTAATTAAGGTTTTAAAGTCATTTTTAAATTGGGCAACTGAAAAAGGATATAACACGAATCGAGCGTTTGAAAAATTCAGAGCAACTGAACACGATATTGATATTGTTTATCTTTCATTTGATGAGCTGATAAAACTCTATGAAAAAGACTTTGATAATGATAGATTATCTCAAGTCCGAGACTTCTATTGTATGGGATGTTTTACAGGATTAAGATTTTCTGATTTGTCGAAATTACATTTAGCTAATATTTCTGACGACCATATCATTCTTTCTATTCAGAAAACTAAAACCCAAAATCACGCCATTAAACTCAATAAATATGCAAAAGCTATTTTGGAAAAATACAAAGGAACAATCTATGAACCTTTACCTATAATTTCATCACAAAAATTTAATGAATACATCAAGGAATGTTGCGAATTGGCAGAAATCACACAACCATTTACTATTCATTGGTTTGTTGGCAACAAGAAAAAGTCTTTAACTCAACCAAAATGCAAGTTTATTACAAGTCACACCGCAAGAAAAACATTCATAACCAATTCCCTGCTTTTGGGAATGGAACCTAAAGCCATTAAGAAGATTGCAAACATCAAAAAAGATGCAGTTTTGGACAAATATATGAAAGTGACGGAAGCATTTACAGACGAACAAATGAATAAAGCGTGGGGATAAATTGATTAGAAGTTCTCGTTTTGTTAAATCCAGTAAAAGGATTTTTAAACGAAATACAACATCCTTTATTTTTGAATCAAGTAAAAAACGTTAAACTTTGTTAAAACAGAAGCGTTTTAGTTAAATTTTGTTAAAATTAATGGTTTATTAAAAGTCTAATCTGGATTAATTAAGATTAATCTGGACTAATTTAGATTAAATTAGACCATTTTGGGTGATTCGCAAGTATTTGATTTTCAGACATTAAGTTGATATTATTGCATTTTAATTTAAACTAATTAAAATACAATAAAATGTCAGTACAACTTTTTTCACATTCCAAAGCAGATTTGGAAAAAGCGGTTGAAATTATTCTAAAAAAAGCAACCGACTTCACATTACCCGTTAAAAAAGCAGAAGAACAACCCGAAGATTTAATTTCTCAAATCGAAGCCACAAAATTTCTGCACATTTCTGTTCCAACAATTATTGACTGGCGGAAAAATAAGAGTCTGCCTCATTACAATTTTAATGGGCGATACTACTATTCTAAAAAGGAACTTTTGGAATACGGAAAAAACCGAAGAATGTAACCTCTGTTCGAGCATTACAATTTCTATTGTTTAACAATTTCGTATTAAAATCATTCTTAAAATGAACAAAAAAATTCCCTATTTACGAGTAGGCACAACATACTACAAAACCATAGAAAAACCATTAATTTCAGGTGATAAAATTTCCATTTTGTTTCGATGGAATCGGGAAACCATTATCAGCGACTGTGGAAAAAATTATCTTTCACAAATTCCAAAATACGATGGCTTTTGTTGTATTCCAAGTCATCTGAATTATGAAAAAATAATCGAAGGGTTTTACAATATGTACAATGAAATCCCACATCAACCAATTGAAGAAAGCTTAAATTCCGATGCACTAAAAGAAAAAATTAAGTTTTCTCTGAATTTTATGGAACATATTTTCGGCGAACAATTGGAGTTAGGATTAGATTACATAAAAATATTGCTTGAGAAACCCACACAAATGCTTCCGATTCTATGTTTGGTAAGCAAGGAGCGTTCTACAGGAAAATCCACTTTTATCAAATGGCTAAAATCCATTTTCGGGTTGAATATGACTTACATTAAAGGAGATTCCTTTAACAGTCAATTTAATTCAGATTGGGCGTCAATGCTCATTGTAGCTATTGATGAGGTGTTTTTCGACAAAAAAGAGATTACTGAGCGCCTTAAGTACCTTTCCACAACAGATAAAGATAAGAAAGAAGCGAAAGGAAAAGATCGTGAGGAAGTTGAATTTTTTGGAAAATTCATTCTTTGTTCCAACAATGAAGACAATTTTATTCAGATTGATGAAGAAGAAATTCGGTTCTGGATTATCAAAGTTAAATCTATAAAAACAGAGAATACTGAATTCCTTCAAAACCTAATTAAAGAAATTCCCTATTTCCTTCGCTATCTGATTCAAAGATCGTTCTGTAGCCAGAAACAAACCCGAATGTGGTTTACTGATTCTGAGATAAGAACAAAGGCGTTACAAAAATTGGTTTGGAAAAACAATAACAAACTTGAATCAAAAATTATTGAGCTCTTGTATGAGTTTTTTGAGAGTACCGAAGAAAATGAAATCCAAGTCATTCCGCAGGATATTTTCAATATGCTCGGAAGAATGTTCAGAAACCATTATTGGACTGTAAACGACATCCGAAAGCTTCTAAAAGAAAGATGGAAACTTGAACCACAAAATAACTCTTTGGCTTACATCAAATATGACATTGATTATTCAGGAAGTTTTTATCAATCGAATAAAACTGGACGCTATTTCACGATTAAAAAAGATTTTATCCTTCAAAAATTTGATGAAATGATGAATTAATTGATAATGAAAACAAAATCAATGGTTTATATCTCATCAAAACTCTCATCAAAATATAAAACCTTGATTTTTGATGAGAAACTGATGAGCAAAAAATTTGAAGTTTGATGAGATGATGAGTCTTTGATGAGAATGTAATCTTTTAAAATACAGCAACATATACGGCTATCTCATCAATTCATCAAAATATTTGCGAAAATTAAACCCTAACATTTTTCATCTATGAACTGCAAACAATTCAACTCTGTAAAGTTGGAAGAAATCCTTGTTTCACTCGGACACCATCCAACAAAACAAAATGAAAAAGAAGCTTGGTTTCTCAATCCTTTTTACACAGAAACACAAGCCTCTTTTAAAATTAATAAAAATCTGAATTATTGGTATTTACACTCCGAAGGAATTGGCGGAAACAATGTCGATTTTATGAAAAAATATCTAAACGAATCAGTAAAAGAAGTTTTAGAATGGGCAGAAAAGCAAAATTTTTCTTCTTTTCAACAGCAGAATGTTATTCATTCAATAAATTCAAAACCAAATTATCAAATCACCGAAATCAAAAAACTCCAAAACGAACATCTTAAAAGCTATCTTCATCAAAGAGGACTTTCAAAAGTAGTATATCCGTTAGTTAAAGAAATTCATTTTACCATTGGAGAAAAGAAACTCTACGCTATAGGTTTTGAAAATTTTTCTGGAGGTTGGGAACTTAGAAATTCATTTTACAAAGGTTCATTACAGAAGAAAGACATTTCGCTCATTAATCTGAATAATCAGACAGAAAATAAAAATGTAGCCGTTTTTGAAGGCTTTACCGATGCTTTATCTTTTGTTGAAATGAAGCCGTTTTTCAATGGTGATTTGTTGGTGATGAATTCTATTTCATTGTTGAATAGAACAAAAGAATATTTAAAAAACTACTCCGAAATCAACTTGTTTTTAGACAATGACAAAGCAGGAGAAACTTGTAAAAATTCAATTCTGAAATCTTTTCCCGAAGCCAAAAATCATTCTGAAATTTATGCTCTTCATAAAGATTTGAACGACTATTTACAATTCAAAAACAACACTGAAATCGAAAAAAAACAGCAGATAGACTTGAAATCAAAACAAGAACAAGAGGAAAGTGAAATATATCAAACTTACAAAAGAAAACGCTGATTATGTGGGTTACCTATTTTTATCAACTATCGGCGAAAGTTAGGAGCTCATTCGCAACTTTGAAGGTCGATACTCTCCCAACAAAGTTTCTTCTTCGCTCTGCGAGGCTTTAACCTGAGTAAAATAAATACAGGTGCCTTTTTTCAGAAATTACAAAAATAATAAATCGTCATTTTATAGCCTGGTTAAAAAAGAATCAAGATGTAAAGTAACTGAGTAAAAAAGATACAGGTAGAATTTTTATCTAATTAAAAAAATGAAGACATCAATTAACTTCAAAGCCGTAAAATCTGATTCTGAAATTCATAATTTCAGAAAAAAATCATTTGACTATATCCGCAAAGATTTAACTCATAAAAATGAATATTGGATGGAACAAAAGATTGCGGATCGACTGTTAAAAATAGAAGCTTTTTGTAAAGAAAAATCTGGAAGAAAATTACAGAAAAATGCAATGCCAGTTCGAGAAGCGGTAGTTGTCATTAAAGAAAATACAACGATGCAGGATTTGCATAACCTATCAAAAAGATTGGAAGAAGAACTTAAAATCCGAATTTTTCAAATTGCCATACACAAAGATGAAGGGCATTATGATAAAGACACCAAAGAGTGGAAACCAAATTATCACGCTCATTTGGTCGCAGATTGGCAAGATTTGCAAACTGGTAAAACCTTAAAACATCAATCTTTTCATTATTCCAAAATGCAAGATTTGGCAGCAGAATGTTTAGAAATGGAAAGAGGAATTTCAGGCTCGTTAGCCAGACTGGAAGCGGTAGAATTTAAAATCAAGAAAAGAGAAGAAGATTTGAAAATTTTGGAGGAACGATACAATGAAATAAAAACTGAATTGGAATCTAAAAAATCTGAAGATTTAATTGTAAAAGAATCCGATTTTTTTGGTTTTCAGAAAATAAAAAAGGACAAAACCATTGAAAACTACAAAAAGGCAATCAAAACAAAATCCATTCAACTTCTTAAAAATAAAACAGAATTGGAATCCAAAGAAAAACAAATTGTAGAACTCAAAACCAACATTGAAAGTCTTAAAAAAGAGGTTTCCATCTTCAAAAGCAAAAATTCCGCTCTGTTAACCAATGAAACTATTTTTGCTGTTGAAAAGAAAAAATATCTGGAATCAATAGTTAATGTGATTAAGAGAACCATTGAAAATGAACGTTTGAAAGTATCTTTTTATGACCGCTTAAAATCTAATAATTTCAAAATTTCTGATGAAGTTGCTAGGATTTGTGAAAAAATAGCACAGGAAAATAATATTCCAGATTCTGCGTTTGTGGAGATTTTTAAAGATTCAAATAAAACTGCTTATATTTTTAATTTGTTGACTGTTAGAAAATATACAGTAAACCAAAATGAGGATATTAGAGAATATGTTAAAAATAAAAGATTGGGACAATAATGATTTATTCTAATTATTAGATTTTTTTAAGTAATGTACTAAGTCAAAAAATTAGTATTTTAGCCAAACTTTAGGCTTATAAATCCTTAATTTAACTAACGCTCATCACAAATGTCAGAAGAACAAAAGAAAATACTAGAACAACAGCTCTGGAATATTGCCAATACACTACGTGGAAAAATGAACGCCGATGAATTCCGAGATTATATTTTAGGATTCATTTTTTATAAATATTTGGCTGAAAAAATGGAAATTTTCGCCAATTCCATTTTAAAAGAAGATAAAATCCAATTCAGAGAAATAAAAGAAGATACCGTAGAAGGTTCAGCATACATTGATGCGATTAGAGAAGAAGCATTGGAAACCTTAGGATACTTTCTAAAACCTTCTGAACTTTTTAGCGAAATAGCCAAACGTGGAAATAGTGATTCCAACACATTTATTCTAGAAGATTTACAAAAAATATTGACCAATATTCAGTTGAGTACAATGGGAACGCAAAGCGAAGAAGATTTTGATAATCTTTTTGAAGATATGGATCTCAACAGTACCAAACTGGGCAAAACAGCCGATGCAAGAAACGAAATTATTGTAAAGGTTTTATTACATTTGGATGAAATTGATTTTCAACTCAATGATACCGAATTAGATGTTTTAGGCGATGCTTACGAGTATTTAATTGGTCAGTTTGCAAGCGGAGCAGGAAAAAAAGCAGGCGAGTTTTATACGCCTCAGGAAGTTTCTAAAATTTTGGCAAAAATTGTTACTACAGGTAAGAATAGGTTGAAATCGGTTTACGATCCCACTTGTGGATCAG
The DNA here is from genome assembly GCF_041431305.1 of Cloacibacterium sp. Arc13. Classification (NCBI taxonomy): domain Bacteria; kingdom Pseudomonadati; phylum Bacteroidota; class Flavobacteriia; order Flavobacteriales; family Weeksellaceae; genus Cloacibacterium; species Cloacibacterium sp. Arc13. The sequence goes on along the minus strand of NZ_JASMRM010000001.1, from coordinate 263,458 downwards.
GATCGTTGTTATTGAGGGTTGCAAGAGAAGTAAAAGATGTAAGCAATTTTTACGGACAAGAAATGAACCGCACCACGTACAATCTTGCCCGAATGAATATGATTCTTCACGGCGTACATTATCTTCAGTTTGATATTAAGCAAGAAGATACGTTGGAACATCCACAGCATTTGAACGATATGCCTTTTGAAGCCATTGTAGCTAATCCTCCTTTTTCGGCGAATTGGAGCGCGAATCCTTTATTTTTAAATGATGACCGTTTTAGTCAGTACGGAAAATTAGCTCCTTCTAGTAAAGCCGATTTTGCTTTCGTTCAGCATATGATTTATCATTTGGCAGAAAACGGAACAATGGCTATTGTGTTACCACACGGTGTGCTTTTTCGTGGTGCAGCCGAATTGCATATTCGTAAATATTTGATTGAACAGAAAAATTATTTAGATGCCGTAATTGGCTTACCTGCCAATATTTTCTACGGAACCAGCATTCCTACTTGTATTTTGGTGTTTAAAAAATGTAAGGAAGATCCTGAACACATTTTGTTTATTGATGCCAGCAAGGAATTTGAAAAGGTGAAAAACCAAAATATGCTCCGGGAAGACCACATCAATAAAATTGTAGAAACCTATCGCAACAGAACAGTTATTGAAAAATACAGTCATTTGGCAACCTTACAAGAAGTGGCAGATAATGATTACAATCTTAACATCCCTCGTTATGTAGATACTTTTGAAGCCGAAGAAGAAATTGACATTCAAGCGGTAATGCAGAAAATAAAATCTTTGGAAACAAAACGTGCAGATCTGGACAAAGAGATTGATGTATATTTTAAAGAATTAGGACTTGTTTTTTAAATTTTTATGATGAAGCCAACGATCAATATATATTGTGACGAAAGTTGTCATTTGCAAAATGACAAAGAACCTGTAATGGTTATCGGTGCGGTTTATTGCCCAATCGAAAAGAAGGAAGAAATTTTTGAGCGATTATATAGCTTTAAAGTTAAGCACAATCTTATTCCTAAAAATAAAAAGAATGACAAAGACAATCGTCCCTATTATGAATTAAAATGGAACAAAGTCTCTAAATCAAAAATTGAGTACTACAAAGATGTAATTAATTATTTTTTTGATGATGATGATTTACAGTTTCGGGTGCTTGTAGTTTCTAATAAATCTGCAATAGATTATGAAAAGTTCAATCATACACACGATACATTTTACTATAAAATGTATTTTGGAATGTTGAAAGCTATCTTGAATCCTGAAAACTCACATCATATTTACATTGATATTAAAGATACCAAGAGCAAGGAAAAAGTTCACAAACTAGAACAAGTTTTAAGGAATGATAAATATGATTATTCTAAGGAAATCATTAAAAAAGTACAGCAGGTAAGATCTCACGAAGTAGAAATTTTGCAATTGGCAGATTTGTTAGTGGGAGCTACCGCTTATGTGAATAGAGGATTAGCAAACAGTAAAGCAAAAAATGAATTAATCAATCTCATTAAACACCGTTCTAAATATTCCTTAACAAAATCTACTTTGCTAAAAGAGAGAAAGTTCAATGTTTTTATTTGGGAACCACAAAAACCTTATTTTGTATGAGTTTAGTATTTCCCGAATTAATACCATTTAGTGATTTTGGTGGTGATTTCACGTCATATTTTGAAGCAGTTTATTTGGTTTTTCATAATGATTTTATTAAAACTCAACCCAATTATGAAGGGCTAAAAGTAGCTGTAAGAAAATATCCTGAAGTGGACGGAATGCATCGTACATTTTACCATATTACCCACGAAGGACAAGACGAAGCTAATAGACAACCAGATTTTAGAAGAATGGAACGTATCCGTTTTCCAAAGTTTGTTATAGAAAACTTTGAACACGAAGAAATCCTCATCTGGAAAAACGTAAGAGGTAAAGACGAACGTATTGTTTTGTTTAATGAAACCGAAAATTATATTGTGATTTTAACCGACAGAGGAGAATATTATATGTTCATAACGGCTTACTATATTGAAACAGAACATAGAAAAAGAAAGCTATTAAAAGAATACGAAGCGTATATAAAAGCCAAAACCGCTTAGCGGAACTAAACGGCTTCTTATACTCCTTTAACACTTACAACCAATAAAGGAATGGTTACTGAGCTTTTGCAAAGATACACATTAAAAATAAAAAAGCAAATAGATTAAATCCTTAATGCTGAAAAAGAAGATAATAGTATGACCGATATACAAAAAGAAAATAAAAGTGGTGGTAAAGTTCCAAATTTGAGATTCCCTGAATTCACGGAGCAATGGGAAAGTAAGCCGCTGAGAGAAGTTGTGAAAATTAACCAAGGGCTACAAATAGCAATATCTGAAAGATCTACTGAGAATAAAACAGGTTCATATTTCTATATAACTAATGAATTTTTAAAAGCAGGTTCTGGAAAAAAATACTATATATTAAATCCTCCACAATCTGTGATATGTAATGAAAAAGACATATTAATGACTAGAACAGGAAATACTGGACAAGTTGTTACTAATGTATCAGGCGCTTTTCATAATAACTTTTTCAAAGTAGCATATCCAGAATACATTGATAAGATTTTTTTGTATAACTTTTTGAAATTAAACAAAACACAAAATCAAATACTTCGATTTGCAGGAACATCAACAATTCCTGATTTAAATCATTCAGATTTTTACAGAATAATAATTTCATTTCCTTCAAATAAAGAACAACAAAAAATCGCTTCATTTCTTTCACTCATAGACGAACGCATTACAACCCAAAACAAAATAATTAACGATTTAAAAACTCTAAAAATAGCCACTGCCAAAAAAATATTTTCAGGAGAATTGAGGTTTAAAGATGATAATGGAAATGATTTTTCGGAATGGGAGGATAAAAAACTAGGTGATATTTCAATCAAAAAATCATCAAATATTTCAGCAAATACACTAGAAGAAAATCAGGGTAATTTTAAAATTTATGGAGCAAATGGATTATTAAAAGAGATAGACTTTTATAGAGAAGAAAAGCCTTATATTGCTATTGTTAAAGATGGGGCTGGAGTTGGAAGGCTTCTATTGTGTGAGGGAAAATCCTCTGTCTTGGGAACATTGGATATTATCAAAAATAAAGAACAAACTGACTTGCTATTTTTATACTATCTCTTGGAGACTATTGATTTTACAAAGTTCACCACAGGAAGTACCATTCCACACATCTATTTTAAAGATTACTCTAAAGAAATAATTGGTTTACCCTCATTTCCCGAACAAACCAAAATCGCCAATTTCCTTTCCTCTATTGACTCAAAAATTGATATTGAAAACCAACTTTTGCAAAAATTAGAAGCGCAGAAAAAGTATTTGCTGCAAAATATGTTTGTTTAGAATGTTAAACAAACATTTGCTGTAATAGATATTTTTTTTGCGTTTCCAGCTGTTCTAAAATGGTTTTTTCAGTTTGGATTTTTTGGTATAGGGAAGAAAGAAATGCCGAAATTTCTTTTTGTTCTTTTATTGATGGCAATAAAATTTCTAATTTTAAAAGTTCTGTTTTCGACATATTATATCTTGTACTTCCTTGTGCTAACTTTTTTATTTCATTCCGAACGACTTTACTTCTAAATAAAAAACGAGCAAATTCAGGGAGTAATTCCTTAAAGGAATTAAGTCTAAATCCAAAACAAAAACTATTGAGATACACATTTTTCACATCTTCTAACAAAACTGAACTCATCCCAATTTCATCAGGCGTTTCAGAAGAAATTGTAAAAAATATATCCCCATATTTTACACTATTTTGATTTTCATTTTCTGAAACATTTACATATCCACAGTTTTCAATTACGATTTTGGAAGAATCAAAAATTTGCTTGTATTGAATGTACCTTTTTCCATTACCAAAATCTTCTTTTGTTTTTCCAGACAAACCAGTGAAAGTATATCCCAAATCTCCAAGTCTTATTTTTTTCCAATTTTCGAAATTAGAATTAATTCTTATTTTTTGTTCCGATAAAGAATCATTAAGACTTTCAATTAAGGATTTAAGATGTATCAGTATTTTGCTTTGGGTTTGGATGCGTTCGTCAAGTAAAGCCAAAAACGAAGAGATTTTCTTTTGCTCTTCTACAGAAGGAAAAGACAATTCAATTTTGGAAATTCTTCCAACACTAATACTTAAAACTTTTGAGCCTTGAGATTCTTTTTGAATTTGGGTTCTGACAGAATTAGATTTAAACAAATAACCACTAAAACCTAGATGAAAAATATCTTTTTTTGGTCTTGCTAATAAAGTATGCAATCCTGAAAGTAATCTCTCTTCATTAATATTGATAATCTCAATACTTTTACCTACATCATTCAGATCTTCGGAAGCATCTGCAAATATAACATCTCCATTTTTGCAATAATTTTCCTCCGAAATTCTACTAATGTCTATTTCTTCATTAATGAAAGGAACAGATTCATAATTAATATCAAATAAAGTTTGAAATTTAGTATGAATATCTCCGTAATGGATGTTTTTGACTGTTCCATATTCATAATTCAGATTTTCACGAGAAAAAGAATTGGTCACTTTGAAATCCATAACCTCCCCCAACTTCTTCACTTCCCACTCTCCTTCAAACTCAGGGAATCTCAAATTTGGAACACCAAGATTAGAAATCTCTTTTATGAAAATTAAGGAGAATATTATCCGCCGATTGAAATACTAACGCATTTATTTACTTTCTACTTCCTTTGTTCTTTTAAATCTTTAATTCAAAAAAAATGGACAAAAAACAACTCTCAGAAGTCATTTCTTTATGGAAAACAGACAAAAAAAACTATGTGAAAAAATCAACCTTTTCGGCGTATGTGTTACTCATCGAAAATCATTTATTACCCTCTTTTGGCAATCAATACGAAATTCAGGAAGCCGATGTACAAACTTTTGTATTGCAAAAATTAGAAGCTGGTTTAAGCCAAAAAACCATCAAAGACATTTTAATCGTTTTGAAAATGGTGCTGAAATTTGGTGCTAAAAACAAATGGATTGCTTATGAACCTTTCGAAATTCAATATCCTACCATCCGAGAAAGTCAGCAAATAGAAGTGCTTTCAAGAACGCACCAAAAAAAAATAATGAATTACATACAAGAGCATTTTACCTTTCGGAATTTAGGTGTTTTAATCTGTTTGTCTTCAGGAATGCGCATTGGCGAGATATGTGCTTTAACTTGGGAGGACATTGATACCGACAACGGAGTCATCAGCGTGAATCGTACCATTCAACGAATCTATGTGATAGAAGAGGGTACTCGAAAAACAGAACTCATTTTAGACACGCCAAAAACCAAAAATTCCATTCGCGAAATCCCGATGAACCGAGACTTGATTCGATTGATAAAACCCATCAAAAAAATAGTAAATCCCTCATTTTTTGTACTCACCAATGATGCCAAACCTACAGAACCTAGAACGTACAGAAGTTTTTACAAAAACCTAATGCGTTATTTAGAAATCCCCGAAATAAAATTTCACGGATTAAGACACAGTTTCGCCACACGCTGTATTGAAAGTAATTGCGATTACAAAACAGTAAGTGTATTACTCGGACATTCCAACATCAGTACAACTTTAAATTTATATGTTCACCCAAATATGGAACAAAAAAAGAAAGCCATTGAGCAGATGTTTAAGACATTGAGATAAGTTCTAAATTATGAATTGGGAGAATATTTTATTTTACTAAATTTGTAAGTAGTTGAAAAACCATAATAACCTCCTAATTCATAATTATTTTGAGTAAACAATCAGAACATATATTGGAAGAACAACTGTTAATCCAACTTCAAAAAATAGGGTATCAATATGTTTCCATAAAAGATGAAAAAGCTTTATTGGTAAACCTTAAAACACAATTAGAAAAGCACAATCATATCCAATTTACTGACAGTGAATTTGAGAAAGTTCTAAATATTCTCAACAAAGGTTCTGTCTTTGAAAAAGCGAAACTACTAAGAGAAAAGAAACATCATATCATTCGTGATAATGGGGATAATCTGTATTTTGAGTTTTTGAATGTAGAACACTGGTGTCAAAACGAATATCAGGTAACCAACCAGATTACGCAAGAAGGAAAATATGAAAACCGTTACGATGTGACGCTGTTGATTAATGGATTGCCATTGGTTCAAATAGAATTGAAACGTAGAGGATTGGAAATGAAGGAAGCGTTCAATCAAATCAATCGTTATCAAAAGCACAGTTTTGGTGCAGGAAAAGGATTGTTCCATTTTGTACAATTGTTCATTATCAGTAATGGAGTCAACACTAAATATTTCAGCAACTTTGGTTTGCATCCACAAGAATTTTTGCAAACTTTTCATTGGACAGACGAAGAGAATAAACCACTCAACAATCTGTTGGAAGAATTTACTGATGCGTTTTTAGAACCTTGTCACATCAGTAAAATGATTTGTAAATACATTGTGCTGAATGAAACCGCCAAAGCCTTGATGGTACTTCGTCCATACCAATATTATGCGGTAGAAAGCATCATCAAAAAAGTAAAAGAAAACGAAATTCTGAACGGTTATAACATTGATAAGAACGGCTACATTTGGCATACAACGGGAAGTGGAAAAACATTAACTAGCTTCAAAGCCAGCCAGATTTTATCTAAAATTCCCGCCATTAAAAAAGTGGTTTTTGTGGTGGATAGAAAAGATTTGGATTATCAAACCAATCAGGAATATGATAAATTCAGTAAAGGTTCAGTAAGTTCTGCCACCAATACAGAAGATTTAATCAAGAAGTTTAACGACCCGAATGTTCGCATTATTGTTACCACCATTCAGAAACTGAACAACGCTATTTCGGGCAGAAATTTATTGAAAATGAAATCAATTCAGAACGAAAGAATGGTTTTTATTTTTGACGAATGTCATCGTTCGCAATTTGGGGATACGCATAAAAACATTGTCAGTTATTTTACCAATATTCAACTGTTTGGCTTTACAGGAACACCTATTTTAGCAGAAAACGCAAACGGCGAAAAAACCACAGCAAGTTTGTTTGGAAAATGCTTGCATAAATATGTGATTACCGATGCTATTCGAGATGAAAATGTGTTGAAATTTTCGGTAGAATACATTCAAACCTTCAAGCAGAAAGAACAAATTATTGATTTGAAAGTAGAGCAAATCAACGAAACAGAAGTTTTTGAAGCACCTGAACGTAAAGAAGCCATTGTAGATTATATCATTCTACATCACGATCAAAAAACACAAAGCAGAAAATTCTGTGCAATGATGTGTGTGCAAGATATTGATGCGGTGATTCAGTACTATGAAATTTTCAAACGCAAAAAACAAAACGGAGAACATAATTTAAAACTTGCCACCATTTTTAGTTTTGGTCAAAATGAAGACGAAATGGAAGACGCAACTTCTTCTCAACTCGCTATGGTTGCAGAAGACCAAGCAGAATATGGCAATCCAAAGCCACATCGTAGAGAAGTTTTAGAACATTATGTAGAAGATTTTAATGAACTATTTGGAGAAAAACACAACATCAAAGACACCGAAAGCTTTTACAATTATTACAATGCTGTTGCCAAAAAATCGAAGCAAAACGAAACGGATATTTTGTTAGTCGCCAATATGTTTTTGACAGGTTTCGACAGCAAACATCTGAACACATTGTATGTAGATAAAAATTTACAATATCACGGATTGATACAAGCATTCAGTAGAACCAATCGGATTTTAGATAAGAACAAAACACAAGGAAATATCGTTTGTTTCCGAAATTTAAAAGATAAAACAGACGAAGCCATTGCGTTATTCAGCAACAAAGAAGCAATTGATGAAATTATTGTAGAGCCTTATGAAAAATATGTAGAGCAATTTAATGAAGCAGTAGAAAAATTACTAACCATTGTTCCGGAAGTGAAATCGGTGGACGGATTGTTTACCGAAGAAGATCAGTTGCAGTTTATTTTGGCGTTCCGTAACTTAATGCGTTTGCACAAAAAAATGAGCCATTACACCGAATTTACTTGGGAGGATTTGCAAATGGAAGAGCAGCTTTTTGCTGATTATACCAGTAAATATCTTGATCTAAAAGAAAAAATTGGTCCTCATTCTTCACCAGAAAAAACATCAATTCTGAATGATATTGATTTTGAATTGGAACTAATAAGGCGTGATACCATTAATGTAACCTACATTGTTCAGTTATTGATTAATTTGAAGTCAAAACACAGTAAAAAAGACAAAGAAAGTATTGAAAAAGATATTTTCAACTTACTAAACACAGATGTTTCACTAAGAAGCAAAAGAGCGTTAATTGAAAAATTTATTCAAGAAAATTTGCCATATATTGAAGATACAGACACTATATCGGAAGAGTTTGAAAAATTCTGGAGCGTTGAACAAGAAAAAGCACTCAAAGAATTAATCGAAACAGAAAATTTAACGAAAGAAAAAACAGAAAGGTTAATAGAAAACTATCTTTTTACAGAACGAGAGCCCATACGTCAAGAAATTTTGGATTTAAGAAATGAGGGAAGACCAAGTGTTTTACAATCTAAAGAAATCGGAGACAGAATCTTACATAAAATAATCAGTTTTGTAGATACTTTTGTGAATGGAATATCTGGGAATTAAAAACGAATTACTAAAAAAGCCACCCTTTTAGCCACCCCTAAAAAACAAAAACGCTGAAAATCAAATGATTAACAGCGTTTTTTGTACCCCAGACGGTAGGAAAACCCACTACTATAAAATCATTGTTATTTTTACTGTTAATCGGCTTTAATGCCCTATTAATAGCGTTTTAAGAATAAAGCAAAATAAAGCTAAATAAAAATAAATAAACTTTTTTTCGGGACATATTCGGGATTTAATTAATTTAGCATAAATATTTGTAGTCAATGAAAGTGCTATTTTTTATCAAAAAACGAAAAAATCCATATTCTAAAATTTACATCAGACTTTGGGAGAGCAAAAAGTATGATTTTACAACCTCGACAGGTTTGCAAATTAAATTTGATTATTGGGATAGCAGAAACGAAAAAGTAAAAAATAAAGTCGAAGCATTAGACAAAGATTTTATTAACTCGAAACTTTTGGAACTGAAAAAGAATGTTATTGAAAATTTTAATCTTGACTACAATAGTGAAAAATCAATTTCAAATGATTGGTTAAAAACCAAAGTCGATAGATTTTTTAACCGTGTGGACGAAAGTAAGCCCGAATTAACATATTTCATTGATTGGATTAAGGTATTTATCGAAACCGCTCCAAAAAGATTATACAAAGGCAAACCGATAAGCCAAAGCACTCTAAAAAAATATACTACTACACTAAATACACTAACCCAATATGAAGCCGACAGAGGAAAGCGTTTGAGGTTTGAGGATATTACAATGACTTTTTACTTTGACTTTGTGGACTTTTGTAGGAGTATCTTAAAACATAGTACCAACACAATCGGAACGTATATCAAAAAAATAAAATTCTTTTGTGGTCAAATAGATTTGGAGGGCTTACCAATATCAAACCATTACAAAAACAGCGAGTTTATGAGTATTGGGGAATCCGCAGAGGATATTTATTTGACCACCGCAGAAATTCAAAAAATATTCAATTACAATTTTGATGACACGCCTTATTTGGACAATGCGAGGGATTTACTGATTATAGGACTTAATACAGGGCTTAGAGTGTCGGATTTTATGCGTTTGGACTTATCTCACATAAAAGCGGACACAATCCGAATAAAAGCCCAAAAGACAGGAAAAACCGCAGAAATTCCGATTAACGACCAAATAGAACAAACTCTAAACAAAAGAGGCGGAGCGTTACCTCATCCAATTAGCGAACAAAAATTTAACGATTATATCAAAGAGATTGGGGAAAAGGTGGGATTTACCGAAATGGTAAAAGGTGCAAAAATGGTCTGCATTAATGAGGAAAAAGAGGACGAAAAAAAACAATTCCGCAAAGTATCGGGAACGTTCCCAAAGTACGAATTAATGACCTCACATATTTGCAGACGGTCGTTTGCTACAAACCTATACGGACACATTCCAACGCCCGTAATTATGTCCATTACAGGACACGCAACCGAAACCCAATTTTTGACCTACATAAAGAAAACAACCGCAGAAAATGCGGAGGTGTTAAGGAATTTCTATAAACGTAGTGCAAAGGAAAACGGCTTGGAAACGAGTTTGAAAATAGTTTGATATGGAAAAGCCACTTATTTTAATTGATAAAGACGGAAATAAAATAGAGGATTTAGATAAATTCCTTTCAGAACAGAAATTTTATTTAACCGATAACGAGGGGAACAAAATTGATGACTTAGAAAAATTCTTTGCAGATAATCCCGAATTGAAAGACAATTTTAATTCCTTAGAATTGTACGGAAATCCTTTTGAGTATTATAAATTTCTTTTGCGAAATGGGAATATAAAAACAGGTATCGAACATTTTTATTATTCCAAATTAAAGGAAATTGATAGCCGTCAAAACAAAGATAATTTCAAAGAATATCTTATTAAAGAAAAGGAAATTTTAGACTTTTTAAAAGATGAATTGAAAGCCCAATTACATCTAAATTCTGACTTAGAAAGTGAAATTAATTTTGCTATTGCACGATTAGAGCAATTACAAAACATTATTGATTTTACTTTGAAAAAATCGGGGACTATCAAACCAAATAACAACAAAATTTTAGCCTTTAATAATGATTTAGAGGGCTGTTTGGATGATATGGAAATCATTTTATCTGATATTAATAAATTACTATTTGACGAATCTACCATTGAGCAGTGGAAGCAACTATTGAGAGGGGAAGTTTTAGAAAATCCGATAGTTATAAAAAAGAGTATTAAAATGGAGGAATTTAAGCATTTTATCGACAAAATAATAAAAGGAAGAAATTACCCTGAATTACAGAATAATAAAGTGTTTCTTTGGAAAGGAGAAATATTGACACAAAAGAAAATTATAAATTACCATAAAATGAAAACGGACGGATTAAAACCCGATATTGATAAAATACTTTCAGCTCTTATTTAATCTTTTTTACAGTGATTTAACGGACAATCTACCTACTTTGGATTTTGTCCGTTTTTTTTTGCTCTATTATTGTCCCAACAAAGTAAAATCATAGCAAAATGAATACAGTAAAAATTGAGGTAAACGGTTTGGACATTACCGCCCTCGCAGAAAAATTGGACACGCTCACAAATGTATTGACAGGGCAAACCGTCCCCGAACCATCCACGCCCGAAAATAACAATTTAATAACACGGAGGGAGACCGCAAATATTTTAGGAGTAACACTTCCAACCGTAATAGATTGGGAGAAAAAGGGAATTATTACAGGTTACAGAATAGGAAACCGAATTAGGTATAAACACTCGGAAATCTTGGAAGCAGTTACCAACAATAAAACCCGATAAACAGCAATTAATTTTTAATCAAAATAAATTTTTCACAATGGACACACAAAATTTGAACATAGCACAAAAAAGGATGCTAACCTACTTAAAAAACAATTTTCCAACGCTCCCGATGAGTGTAGCGGAAAGCATTAAGAAAACCTTTGAGGCGTTCCCTGATTTTGAAATTAAAGAGGGTACGGATGTCTTAACGGTCGATTTGGATGAGGTAAAATTAACCAACAATGACAGGGATATAGTTTGTTTCTACTCTGCAAAAAACATTGTAGAAAAGTTAGTTAAAGACTACCAAAGCGACCGACCAAACAACGAACCCTCCCAATTAGAGTATAAAGTTTGGAGTTTGACAGAGGAGCAATATTTGGAGCTCGTAAACAGGGAGGAAATACCATTAAACGAACGTTTGCAGATGTCCGAAATATGGAAGCGGAAACCGTCAGAGGAATTGGATTATATCAATATGCTTTTAGATGAAACCATAACACCAACGGAAAAAATCGAAAAGATGTATCAAAGAAAAGGGGAAATAAGCCCAATGAGAGCCAAAGAAATCGAAGCAGAAAAAATGGAGCGTTTCCACAGCGAGGGAATGGAATTGACTGACAAAATAGATGAATTATTAACGCTATTTGATGAGTGATTTTTGTTAGGTCGGTTTAAGGCAGTCTTTTAATGAGTGAAAGGCAGAATTAAACAAACCGCCTATTTATGGGGAAAATTTGCAAAAAATTATCAAAGTGAGTTAAAGGCAGACTTTCAGAATATGACACACAAACAGAAAATATTTGTTTCCGAATATGTCAAAACAGGGAACGCCACAGAATCCGCAAAAAAAGCGGGATATTCTGACAAAACAGCATACAGCACAGGACAAAGATTGTTGAAAAATGTTGAAATCAGAAAAGAAATTGAGCGGATGCAGAGCGAAGCCCTCGAAAAAGCGGAGTTAAGTGTTTCGGATGTCGTTAAACTCGTGAAGCAAATAGCGACAGAGGGGAAAAATGAAACGGTGCGACTTCGTGCAATGGATATGCTATTGAAGTATCTCGGAGCGTATGCGGATGATGCCAAATTAATTTCCCGATTGTCAGAGGACGAAATCGAAAAACTCGCAAATAGATTAATTGAAAAATTAGGATGATGAGCAAAAAAGGAATTGTAAACGCAATAGTCAGAGGGGACAAAAAGGAGGCGTTAAAACTTAAAAATGGTTTGAGTAATTCGATTATGGTAAAAACCCGAACCGTAATTTATCGGGATGGTTTGCCCGATGAACCCACAAAAGAGCAAAAAAAGGCGTTTGATGACTTCATAAATACGGAACAATCAAAAACGCCTGATATACGGCTTTTTGTCATCATTCGACACATACGAACCCGACACGAAGAAAACGGGGAAAATGAACAAAACGGATTGCAATAGCAGTCCATTTTTTTAATACGATGTTAGATAATACTAAGTTTTTAACGACAGATTTGCAGATAATAAACAGGATGTTATTACACCCTGATTTTGTCGGATGCAAACCAAAAAACAATTATTATCATTCATTGATGCACAAAGATTTTGGAATCAAATTGAGTTTAGATTTTCGCAAAGCGGTCGAAAATGGGGAGGTGGTCGGTTATGGACATTTGGAAATCAATATTAGTCCACATTATCATTTTAACGAATACCGCCACAATGGGGACGATTTACCGCCCGAAAACTGTATAAAATCCGTTTCGGATATTCTTACCTATCTTGGAATAAAAGCGGAGGAATTGGAAGCCCTGAAAGTCTGCAATCTTGAATTTGGATTAAACATAATACCCGAAACCGATATTAAAAACCTCATCAATGGGATTTTATTCTACAAAAAAACACCTTTTAAAGTCGGGGATTTTCCATATTTCAAAAAGACCGATGCAACCACCTACAAATTTTTAAAAGCATACGCCAAAGGTTTGCAGTTTGCAGATTTTCCCGAATACGGAATTAATTCAAATACATTGAGGTTTGAGATAAAGACCAAACAGGGGAAAAATATTAAAACATACGGAATCCATAACGCAAACGACTTACTGAAATTGGAAACTTACAGCCGATTAGCGGAAACCATATTGAGAGAATGGGAGCAAATATTAATAATCAATTCAGAGCCAAATTTGAAAGGATTAAAGCCCGATGAGGTGCGTTTTATATCCAACTGCAAAAAGGTCGGATTTTGGGAATATGTAAGGGAGGAAATGAGCCGAAACTCTTGGAGGGAAAACAAAGAAAGGTATTATAAAACCGTCCCGAAAAATGACAATTTACACCGTGAAATTATGACCAAAATAATTGAGAAATTCGGGACATTTTTTGATTGTGCATTTTCCACACAGAAAACCCCCATAAACAGGGCAAAAGTTTAAAATCAAAAATGACCGTTTTCACTGATAAACTTGGAATTTGCACAATTAGAGTAGAAAAAAGGGGAGGAAATCGAGCGAAAAAATGCACGGAATTTTTAAACTACAATTCAGTTTTTAGGAACATTTTCGGGACAAACGCCCCATTAAAAAGAATAAACCGCTGAAAATCAAACAATTAACAGCGGTTTAATGTACCCCAGACGGGACTTGAACCCGTACGTCCTTGCGGACACAGGATTTTAAGTCCTGCGTGTCTACCAGTTCCACCACCAGGGCAAAATGGAGAGCGAAAAACGGGATTCGAACCCGCGACCCCAACCTTGGCAAGGTTGTGCTCTACCAGCTGAGCTATTTTCGCATTTCTATTTCGTGTGCGGATGAAGGGACTCGAACCCCCACGCCTCACGGCACCAGATCCTAAGTCTGGCGTGGCTACCAATTACACCACATCCGCTAATATTTAAAGAACTTTGTTCGTTTTTTGTGAGTGCAAATATAGAAACTTTTTCCTAATGTTCACAATTTTTTTTTGAAAATTTTTATTTTTTGAAAAAAAAACTTAGAAATTAGATTTTTGTTTCTGTTTTTATTACTTTTACAACTTTAAGATTAATAGATATGGAATTACAAGGAACGGTTAAGAAAATATTTGATACCCAGACTTTTGCAAGCGGTTTTCAAAAAAGAGAAATGGTTTTATTGACTCAGGAACAATATCCTCAGCCTATTTCAATAGAATTTTTATCAGATAAAATTAATTTATTAGATAATGTTTCTGAAGGCGAAACTGTAAAATTAGGAATCAATATTAGAGGTAGAGAGTGGACTAACCCACAAGGTGAAGTAAAATATTTCAACTCTATTACAGCTTGGAGATTAGAAAAAGTAGCAGATAACGGTGCACAACCTACTTATGCTGCTCCATCTGCAGTGGCTACTCCAGCTACTACTAATGAAAATCCTTTCGCAGACGAAGGTGATGACGATTTACCTTTCTAAAATAATAGAAATTTTATACATTTGAAATCCTACTTTAATAAGTGGGATTTCGTTTTTAAAATAAGATATGTTTCTACTAGATTCCGAAGAAATTGCTTTTCCAGACCCTGCTTTGTATGATTTTGAAGGAGGATTACTGGCAATGGGCGGAGATTTATCTCCAGAAAGAATCTGGTTTGCTTATCAAAACGGGATTTTCCCATGGTTTAATCCTGAAGACGATATTTTGTGGTGGTGTCCCGATCCTAGATTCGTATTGTTTCCAGAAGATTTGAAAATTTCTAAATCCATGAAAAAGATTCTGAGAGAGGAAAAATTTACTTTTACTGAAAACAAATGTTTCGAAGAAGTGATGAAAAACTGCCAAGCCGCAGAAAGAAAAGGTCAAGATGGAACATGGATAACCGATGAGATGATAAAATCTTACAGCACTCTTCACCGATTTGGAAAAGCCAAAAGCATAGAAGTTTGGGAAAATGATGAATTAGTGGGAGGTTTATATGGAGTAGATTTAGGTCACATATTCTGTGGAGAAAGCATGTTTGCCAAAGTGAGCAATGCTAGTAAAGCGGGTTTTATTTATTTTGTAGAAAAATATAAAAGTCAGTATCAGTTGATTGATTGCCAAGTTTACACTGAGCATTTAGCTTCTTTAGGCGCTAAAGAAATTCCTAAAAGGGAGTTTCTGAAAATTTTAAAACAAAATTTCTCAGACGAGAACGTAAAATGATAAAGAAATTGCGCCCCGAGTTGAGCGGAGCTCTTTTTAAAATTTATAAATTTTAAAAAAGCGAGAGCGGAACGAGGAAATTGGCGCCAAAAAAATTAAAAAAAATATGAACCCTGAAAAAGAAAAATGGATTTTATTAATATTGCTCTCTTTGATTTGGGGCTCTTCTTTTATTTTGATAAAAAAATCGCTGGAACACTTTAATCCATATCAAGTAGGAGCGCTTAGAGTTCTTATTTCTGGGGTTTTACTCTCGCCGATTGCTTTATTGAACATCAAAAAGTTCCCTAAATCACATCTAAAATGGTTGATTATAGCAGCACTTTGTGGAAATTTTATTCCCATGTTCTTATTCCCTATTGCGGAAACCAAAGTCAGCAGCAGTATTGCCGGAATTATCAATTCTACGATGCCACTTTTTGTGATTATAGTAGGTGCTGCATTTTGGAAAACCAAAACCACTCCTCGACAAATTTTAGGAATTGTCATCAGTTTCTTTGGGGTGATTTTATTAATGAATTCAGGGCATGACAATAATACAGAACACTTATTTTACATCGGACTGTTGCTTTTTGCTGCTTTCTTATACGCTGTAAGCGTAACTACAGTTGGCGCAAAACTCACCCACATTCCTGCAAAACTTCTTTCCTCATTTGTATTTTTCTACGTCTTGTTTTTACCGTCTTTATTGGCTTTATATTTCTCAAATTTCTTCCACGAGTTTTCTTTTACAAGAGAAAACATGATAGGATTAGGATTTGTAGCGACTTTATCTATCTTCGGAACTGGACTAGCCATGATGTTACAATATAGATTAATGAGCGTTTCTAATCCACTATTTGCGTCTACTGTAACTTTATTAATGCCAATTGTAGCGGTTGCTTGGGGAATAATTGACGGAGAAAGTTTTACTTTTTTGCAAGGAATAGGTGGTGCTATTATTCTAGGAGGACTAATTTTTCTGAGAAAGAAAAAAAGCTAGCATTTTTACATAAAAAAACTGCATAACCCCTTAAGAAGCAATGCAGTTTGAAATAAATCTAATAAAAAGTAAAAATGAAAGGTGACAAAGATAAAATTTTTTTTCAATAAAATTCAAAAATGTTTGAAAATTTTTTATGATTTCCGTCATTTAGCTGATTGATAAGAATTAATTACCTTTGCAACATGTTAATTTCTGAATATATATCCAAAGATTTTCCCGCTTTTGAAGTTGATTCATCAGCAGAAGAAGCACTAGAAATAGCCTCGGAATTTGGTTTCACCCATATTTTTGTGCAAAAGAACAATCTTTTTTTGGGAGGAATCTGCAAAGAATTTTTGGAAGAAAACCCTGATATGAATTTAGAAGAACTCCTTATTCACATCGAACGTTTTGCTATTTTAGAAGGCGGAACCATATTAGACACTGTAAAATTATTCTATACTTTTAACGCTAATATTATTCCCATTATCAATAAAAATGAAGAATATCTAGGATACATTGCTTACGATGATGTTTTTAATGAACTGTCGAAATATCCTTTATTTTCTGAAAACGGAGCGGTTTTAACGGTAGAAACCAACTTAAAATCGTTTTCAATGACTGAAATTGCCAAAATTGTAGAAAGCAACAATTCTAAATTTTACGGAGCGTTCATCAGTCATGTAAATGATGATGTAATACAAGTTACCATGAAAATTAATCATGATAATTTAAGTTCTATAGACGAAACCTTCGACCGATTTGGTTATCACGTAGTTCATAAATTTTATAACGACGAAAAAGAAGACCTCATCAAAGACCGATATCAATATTTTCAAAAATATTTAGAATTTTAATGTATTTTTGAGTTTATAAAAAGATTTATTTTGAAAGCTGCCATTTATTCACAGAAAAAAGACTTAGATACATTTTTATACTTAAGTAAGTTTATATCAGAACTTAGCAAAAGAGGTGTAAAAGCTATTATATATGAACAGCTCTTCAAAGATTTAGAATTTTCTAAAGAGTTTTCTACTTTTTCTAACTACGAAGATGTAAAACAAGAAAAAATAGATTTTTTCTTCAGTTTTGGTGGAGACGGAACCATTCTAAATGCCTTAAACTTTATCAAAGAATTAGAAATTCCTATCATCGGTGTAAACACGGGTAGATTAGGGTTTTTGGCAAGTTTTTCTAAAGAAGAAATCTTCAGTCACATAGACGAAATCATCACCAAAGAAATGAATTTGAGCAAAAGAAGCGTTTTGCACGTTACTTCTTCTGGCACTCCTATTGATTTTCCGTATGCACTAAATGACTTGAGCGTTTCTAGAAACGAAACCACTTCTATGATTACCATAGAAACGCATATTAACGACCAGTTTCTAACCTATTATTGGGGAGATGGGTTAATTATTTCTACACCTACTGGTTCTACCGCATATTCATTGAGTTGTGGCGGACCTATCATTTCACCAGGAAACGGAATTCTTTCACTTACGCCAATTGCGCCTCATAATCTTAATGTGAGACCAATTGTTTTAAGAGACGATATAGAAATTACCTTAAAAGTCGAAAGCAGAGTTCCACAATATTCTCTTTCTCTAGATTCTAGACTCTATCACATGAAAAATGATGATGTGATTACGGTAAAAAAAGCCGACTTCCAATTGATCTTAATGCACCCAAAAGACTTGAGCTTTTTCAAAACTTTAAGGCAGAAATTACTGTGGGGCAAAGACAAAAGAAATTAGTATTAATAGCATAAAATTCACTAAATTTACATTTCGAAATTTACATTTAACAATCAATAATAAAACAAAAGAAAATGAGCAGAAAATTTCCGGCAGGTGTTGCCACAGGTTCATTAGTATCAGAAATTTTTGCACACGCAAAAGAAAATAATTACGCACTTCCTGCAGTAAACGTAGTAGGTTCTAGTAACATAAACGCTACTATGGAAACAGCAGTTAAATTAAACGCTCCAGTAATTATTCAGTTTTCAAACGGAGGAGCTGCATTTAACGCAGGAAAAAGCCTTAGTACTGAAAATCAAAAATCTGCAATCCTAGGAGGAATTGCAGGAGCTAGACATATTCATACCCTTGCAGAAGCTTATGGAGCTACCGTAATTCTTCACACAGACCACTGTGCTAAAAAATTACTTCCTTGGATTGATGGATTATTAGACGCAAGCGAAGAGCATTACAAAGCTTTTGGTAAGTCATTGTTCTCTTCTCACATGCTAGATTTATCAGAAGAACCAATTGAAGAAAATTTAGACATTTCTACTAAATATTTCGAAAGAATGGCTAAAATGGGAATGACTCTAGAAATAGAATTAGGAGTAACTGGTGGTGAAGAAGATGGTGTAGACAACTCAGATGTAGATTCTTCTAAATTATATACTCAGCCAGACGAAGTAGCATACGCTTATGAAAGATTAAAAGCTATTTCTCCAGAATTTACGATCGCTGCAGCTTTTGGTAACGTTCACGGTGTTTACAAACCAGGAAACGTGAAATTAACTCCGAAAATCTTAGACAATTCTCAAAAATATGTACAAGAAAAATTCGGAACTTCTGAAAAACCAGTAAATTTCGTATTCCACGGTGGTTCTGGTTCTACATTAGAAGAAATTAGAGAAGCGATTTCTTATGGTGTTATCAAAATGAACATCGATACAGACCTTCAGTTTGCTTACACAGAGGGAATTAGAGATTATATGAATTCTAATATCGAGTATTTAAGAACTCAAATTGGTAATCCAGAAGGTGAAGAAAAACCAAACAAAAAATTCTATGACCCAAGAGTTTGGATTAGAAAAGGAGAAGAAACTTTCGTAAATAGATTGGTAAAAGCCTTTGAAGATTTAAATAACGTAAATACATTAGGCTAAAATCAAAGATTTCACTAAATTCGAAACCTCAATTTTAACCTTAAATAAATAACTATGGCTTTTGATTGGTTTAAAAGAAAGAAAAAAAATATTACCACAGGAACCGAAGAGAAAAAAGACGTTCCAAAAGGTCTTTGGCATCAAACTCCTTCTGGTAAGATTGTAGAACATGACGAGCTTAAGAGAAATAATTACGTTTCTCCAGAAGACGGTTTCCACGTGAGAATAGGAAGCGCAGAGTTCTACGATATACTTTTTGACGAAGGGAAATTCACAGAATTACATCCTGATGTAGAAAGTGTAGATATGCTTAAATTTAAAGATACAAAAGCATATACAGACCGATTAAAAGAAGTAAAATCTAAAACAAAACTTAAAGATTCCATCAGAAATGCAAGAGGAAGCGTAAATGGTGTAGACATGGTGATTTCTTGTATGGATTTTGCGTTTATCGGGGGTTCACTTGGTTCTGTAATGGGCGAAAAAATCAGAAGAGCTGTAGATTATTGTATAGAACATCAACTTCCTTACATGATTATCTGCCAATCTGGTGGTGCTAGAATGCAAGAAGCGGCTTATTCTTTGATGCAATTAGCAAAAGTACAGTCTAAGTTGGCTCAACTTTCTGATAAGAAATTGCCTTACATTGCTTATTTATGCGACCCAACTTTTGGTGGAATTACTGCATCTTTTGCAATGACTGCAGATGTAATCATGGCAGAACCTGGCGCTTTAATCGGTTTTGCAGGTCCTAGAGTAATTAGAGAAACCATCGGTAGAGATTTACCAGAAGGTTTCCAAACGTCTGAATTTATTCAGGAAAAAGGATTTGTAGATTTTATTGTAAAAAGAACTGAAATTAAAGAAACGGTTTCTAAAACAGTGAAACTATTGATGAATAAATAGAATATTTATTCTCTGAGATAATTTTAAATCGTAAAACTTAATTGTTTTACGATTTTTGTTTGAAACATTTTAAAAAAAACACTTACTAATCTTAGAAAAACCCTTAGAATGACACCTAAACTTGTTTTTAATGTCTTAAAAAGCTTAAGTTTAAAAAACCTTTTGAAATTATTTTTTATTGGGTTTAGTCATCCTATTTTTTCTGTTCTTACCTTTTTCGCAACCTACAAAACGTACAAAATTTCTGAAAAATTGTTCCCCAAAACACATGGTTTACACGGTACAGGAAATGCTTTCAGACACGCACTTTGGAACAGTTTAATCATGATGTATTGCTGCAAGGTTTCTTCCCCGAAAAAAGCGCTAATTTGGACTGAAAAAATCACGCAAATGCACGAAGATTTATTTCCCAATGAGCCTCTACAACGAAAAATGGATTTGCACAATAATAAAGTGGGGCGTGATTATTTTATGCAATTATTACCTACGATTCACAGACAGTTTTTTGAGACCAGTTTTTTTGTAGAAAAACTGTTAGCATTAACTCAGCAAATTAAAACGGTAAAAAGAGAAGACGAAACTTTCGGTTTTGAACTGATTATAATAGACGAAAAAAGAGAAACTTTATCATAAGTTTCTCTTTTTGTTTTTATAAAGTTAAAGAATAAAAATTACATGAATTTTTCTCCTTTTTTAAAGTTTTTCAAGTCTAAAACGTAGTCCTTAATTAACTGGTCATTGCTAATTGGGCAAATCAGGAGAGCTTTCTCTGTATCTACCACGATGTAGTTTTCTAAACCGTCTATAATAGCTGCTTTATTATTATTTCTAAGTCTGACGATGTTTCCTTTAGAATTATAAGTTAGAACGTGCTTAGATTTAACTGCATTATTGTTCTCATCTTTTTCAGCATTCTCGTAGACAGAAGTCCAAGTTCCTAAATCACTCCAACCTAAATCTGCAGGAATAACATAAACGTTTTTCGCTTTTTCTAAAATTCCATTGTCTATAGAGATTTTTTCTACTTTTGGATAAATGGTTTCTATGCAAATAGTTTCCTGATCACTATTATATTCGCAAGTATCAAATTCATGTGTCATTTCTGGTAAAAACTCTTGAAACGCTTTATGAATTGATTTAACATTCCATACAAAAATTCCTGCATTCCAAAGGAAATCTCCACTTTCTAAAAAAGCTTTAGCAATTTCTAAACTAGGTTTTTCGGTAAAAGTTTTTACTTTAAAAACTTCTTCCTCTTTTTTCTCAATAAATTGTATGTAACCATATCCTGTATCAGGACGAGTGGGTGTAATTCCTAGTGTGATAAGGTAGTCATGCTTGCTCGCTAAATCAAAAGCTAATTCTACTTTTTCTAAAAAAGTTTTCTCCTTAATAATTAAATGATCAGCTGGTAAAACAATTACATTTGCATCAGGATCTCTATCTGCAATTTTATTAACCATGTAGATGTTACAGGCTGCTGTGTTTTTCATCACAGGTTCGCCAACAATGTTTTCTAGAGGAATCTCTGGCAACTGATGATGAGATAATTCTACGTACTCCTGATTGGTGATTACGTATATATTTTCGGAAGGAACGATTTGCTTAATTCGGTCAAAAGTTTGCTGAATCATGGTTCTTCCCGTTCCTAAAATATCTTGAAACTGCTTCGGAAATTTCTGAGTAGACATTGGCCAAAATCTGCTACCAATTCCACCTGCCATGATTACGCAGTAGTTACTGTTTTTCATATTGATCATCGATTTTTCTTACCCGAGCTAATGTATTTACCTTATATTTTAGCCCAGATTTTAAATTACGGCAAAGATAGCGCTTTTTTGTTGTTTCTTCAATTACGAAAACTTTATTTTTAAGGACAAAAACATCCCCAACGATAAGGCTTTCTAGATATAATAACTCATCTTCCTCTGGCACATGAAAATATTTCACTAATTCAGGAGAAGCCATAAAATTAGCTTTCGGAGATTTTGAAAATTTCTGAATAATGGGACGTAAATCTTCTGCATAAACGGTCAAACTTTCTAGCAACATTTCTCTAAAAGTCTGCTTCCATTCTGCACCATGAGGCGAAATTTTCCTGCCATATTTTTCAAAAGCAATCAGATGCGCCAATTCATGCGTAAGCACAAAGAAAAACAATTGTGGCTCTAGTGTTCCATTGACGGTAATTTGGTGAGATTTATCTGGCAATTTTCGGTAATCTCCCAGTTTGCTGTTTCTGTTTTTAGTAATTTTAAGATGACAAGGATAACTCCCAAACCAAATTTTGAGATAAGGAAGCGCGTTCTCTGGCAAAAATTTTTCTAAAACGGAAACAGACATTTAGTTCGAGTGAATTTTTTCAAATCAATTCGTTTCTCTGTGAATTTCTTTGAGTGAATTTTTACAAATATATACATTAAAAAAATTCGACATTCACTTTTCTAAAGGAAAATATTCACGATTCAATTACAACGAAAGCGGAATTCCTGCATAGAAATTCAACAGTTTTGTGCTAAAAATAAAATTATATTTCGCTTGAGAAACAGAACCTTGCGCATTGATGTAATTATTTCTTGCATTGTTCAGGTCATAAATGGTAGCTCTACCTGCTTCATAACTTTTCTCGGCAAATTCTAATGCTAACTTGGTCGATTTTTCGGCTTCTAAAGCTGCCAGATAGTTTTCATAATTAGCATTGGCATCAAAATAAGCACGCTGAACATTTTGCTGAACTTCTACTTTTTGTTGTTCTAAAGTGTTTTTAGCAATGCTTTCAGAAATTTTAGCCTGTTCTACTTGTAATTTGGTAATCCCTTTGTTAAAAATGGGAATGTTTGCAGAAACGCCTAATTGTTGACCAAAATTATCTCCATATTGTTTAAAAAAACCATCATTACTTCTACTTAAAGAATCAAAATAATTGGTTCCAATTCCAGCAGAAGCAGAAACGGAAGGATAAAAAGCAGTTTTTGCAATTTCGGTTTGTTTTTGAGCAGAAAGAATTCTGGTTTCAGCAGCTTTTACTTGTGGTTGATTTTCAAATGCTTTTTCTACAATATTTTCTGTAGAATTAAGCGGTGCGTCTAATAAACTTGGCAAAGGAACTTCTTGCACATCAAAGTTCTGATAATCTTTTAGTTGCAATAACATCGCTAATGAAAAAAGAGAACGCTGAATATCTATTTCAGCAGATTTTTGGCGCTGTTTTTCTCTTGCTAAACCTGCAGTTGCTTCTGCTTCTACCGTTTTTGGCGTGGTTCCTACTTCTGTAGTAATTTTCGCTCTGCTCAATACTTTTTCGGCATTTGCTACGGCTTCATCAGAGATTTTCTTTACTTCCTTATTCAGTAAAACTTGTAAATATTGTTGTGCAATTTGAAGTGAAATATCATTTTTCACTCGTTCTGCATCTAACAAACTCGCTTCTAAATCATATTGAGATTTTTCGGCAGATTTCTGCAATCTTCCGTTATTGTACAATTGCATATTTGCACCAACCGAAGCACTGTTACTGAAATTATCATTTCTACCGATACTTCCTTGGAAACCTTGCGTAGTTCCAAAGCTCATATTATTGTTAAAACTACCCGAAACTGAAGGCAATTTATCTCTTTTAGAAATTTCTAGATTTTTAGCCTGAATATCTGCATTATATTGATTGCTAATAACTTGCAAATTATTTTTAACAGCATAATCTACACATTCTTGTAAACTCCATTTCTTCTGAGAAAACCCTAAAGAAAATGCTGATAGCAATACGAGTGAAAATATTTTTTTCATAGGATGAAAAGTTTCTCAATTAGACGAAGAATGGTGTTTTTTGTTACAAAAAAAGAAGCATTTCTGCTTCTCTTGTTCATTTATTTAGAAAAAATACTACCCAAAAAACAAATACGCCATTAAAATAGAAGTAACAATTCCCACTAAATCTGCCAATAGCATGGCACCAACTGTATAACGAGTGTTCTTAATTCCTACCGCTCCGAAATACACTGCAATCACATAAAAAGTAGTATCTGAACTACCTTGTAAAATCCCAGAAAGTCTGGCTGGGAAAGAATCTACGCCAAAAACATTCATTGTGTCTACCATCATTCCTCTTGCTCCTGAACCAGAAAGTGGTTTGATTAAAGCCGTTGGTAAACCATCAACAAATCGGGTATCTAAATTGGCAATTTGGGCAAACCATTTCATTCCATCTATAATGACATCAAAAACACCAGAAGTTCTCAAAAGAGAAATCGCAATCAGCATTCCTACCAAATACGGAATAATCTTTACGCAGACATTGAAACCTTCTTTTGCACCATCAATAAACGCATCAAAAACATTGATTTTTTTGTAAACAGCTCCTGCGATAATTGCAAAGAAAATCAACAAAATCATTCCATTGCTGATAAGTTTACTCACATCATCTAATTCTTCTTTGCTCAATCTTACTAAAAACCAAACCAACAATGCAATGAGTGCCGAAATTCCACCTACGAAAGCCAAAAGTGTAGGCTGAAAAAGATTGATTTTTTGTTTGATGGAAACAATAATCATCGCGGCCATGGTTGCACAAAAAGTAGCAATTAAAGTCGGCAAGAAAATATCAGTTGGCGTTGCAGAATTCATGGAAGCTCTAATCGCAATAATAGAAACAGGAATTAGCGTTAATCCACTTGCATGAAGACACAGAAACATAATTTGTGCATTAGAAGCTCTGTCTTTATCTGGATTTAAGGTTTGTAAACTTTCCATGGCTTTTAAACCAAAAGGCGTTGCAGCGTTGTCTAAACCTAATAAATTCGCGGCGAAATTAAGCGTCATGTGACCGAAAGAAGGGTGATTTTTAGGAATTTCAGGGAAAAGTTTCGAGAAAAATGGTTGAATCATTCTTGAAAGAAAATTGATACCACCTGCTTTTTCGGCGATGCTCATAAAACCCATAAAAAGCGTCATAATTCCTATTAAACCAAGGGAAATTTCTACCGCAGTTTTACTGGTAGAGATTACACCATCTGCTTTTTGAACTCTATAAACAGCTACTTGATTGGTAGAATCTTTTTTGTAATTAATTCTCGCTAGTTCGGTGTCTGGATTTTCGGTTAAAGATTTCTGAATTTCCGCAGAAAGTTTTTGAACAGGAACTTTAGCAATCTGAACCGTGTCTCCACTTTTTCCTACTACCAAATCATTATAAATTGCTTTGTAGTTATCGCTAAATAAATATTTAATACTTGCCACTACAATGGCTACAATAATAAATGCGCTCCAAATTCTGCTTAAAACCATTTCCTTTAAAATTTTGATAAAAGTAACTAATTTTGCTGGAAGTCAGAAGTCAGAAGTCAGAAGTTTTTTAGAAAAAGTACAGAAATGTTTTCTACTTTTTTTTAACATCAAACATCCAGCTTCCATCACCTCACAATTCCCGACCTTTCAAAAATCATGTTCCAAAGTTTACATTGTATTAAAATCTTTTGTAATTTTAGTATCCTAAATTTTTACATTCAAAGTGCCTTTTAAGACATTCTTGATTTTAAAAATTTTCGCCTTATAAGGAATTGCAGTGTGCATTCCGTCTGAATTTTAGTAAATCAGATGTGATAGATGAAAATAATTTTAAAACTCAAAAGATATGAGCACTAACACTAAAGACCTCCGTAACGTAGTTTTACTCGGGCATTCAGGAAGCGGTAAAACTACATTTATAGAAACCATGCTCTACGAAGGTGGAGCGATCAAAAGAAGAGGAACTGTAGAACAACACAACACCGTTTCCGACAATACCGACCTAGAACACGAACGCGAAAACACGATTTTCTCACATCAAATGTTCGTGAATTGGAAAAAAAATAAAATCAACATTTTAGATACCCCAGGTTTTGACGATTTCGTAGGTGAAGTAATTGCCAACTTAAAAGTAGCAGATACTGCACTGATTATGGTAAATGCTGCAGCTGGTGTAGAAGTAGGCACTGAATTGGTTTGGGAATATGTAGAAGATTATAAAACACCTTCTATTTTCGTGATTAATCAGATGGATCATCAAAAAGCTGATTACGACACTACTTTAGAACAACTTAAAAATAGATTTGGAAGCAAAGTTATTCCTATTCAGTATCCACTAAATTCTGGTGACGGATTTAACCAAATTGTGGATGCCTTGAGAATGGTAATGTATGAGTTTCCTACAATTGGTGGAAAACCAGAGAAAAAACCAATCCCTGAATCTGAAATGGCAAGAGCTAATGAAATGCACAATGCACTAGTAGAAATGGCTGCCGAAAACGAAGAAGGATTAATGGAAAAATATTTCGAAGAAGGAAATCTTTCTGAAGAAGAATTGGCACAAGGTTTAATGATTGGTCTAGCAAAACACGATTTCTTCCCAGTATTTGTAGCATCTGGTGCTAAAGATATGGGCTCTGGTAGAATTATGGGCTTTATAGATGATATCGCTCCATCTCCTGCTGACCGTTTTGGTAGCAAACTGGAAAATGGAGAGGTTTTAGCTTGTAATGCTGCAGACAAAGCCACTATTTTCATTTACAAAACTCAATCTGAACCGCAAGTTGGCGTAGTTTCTTATTTCAAAGTGTTCTCTGGGGAAATAAAACCAGGTGATGAACTGATTAATGCCAATAACGGTGAACTTGAAAGAATTTCTCAAATTTTCGTAGCAGAAGGAAAAGAGAGAACCGCCGTAGATAAATTAGTTGCGGGTGACTTAGGCGTTACCGTAAAACTTAAAAACGGACATTCTAACAATACCCTCAATACAAAAGGTGTTGATAGAAAAATAGAACCTATGAAATTCCCAGAAAGCAGATTGAGAAAAGCTGTTTTCGTAGAAAATACAGCAGAAACCGAAAAACTTTTTGCTGCGCTTAATAAACTTAAAGAAGAAGATCCTACCTTAAAAGTAGAGATAGACCATGATACCCACGAAGCCATTTTAGGAGGACAAGGTCAATTGCACCTTGACTTGGTAAAATATCGTCTCGAAAAAGATTTCGGTGTGAAAATGGAAATGAAAAATCCTAAAATTTCTTACCGCGAAACCATCACTGGAAAAGCAGAAGCAGATTACAGACACAAAAAACAATCTGGTGGAGCTGGTCAGTTTGGTGAAATTCACATGAGAGTAGAAAATTACTACGAAGGAATGCCAGAACCAGAAGGCGTAAACATTAGAAGCAAAGAATTCGAAGATTTACCTTGGGGCGGAAAATTTGCTTTCTACTGGTGTATCGTAGGTGGAGCGATAGATTCTCGCTACATCGGCGCCATTAAAAAAGGAATTATGCAACAGTTAAAAGAAGGTCCATTAACTGGTTCACACTGCCAAAACATCAGAGTTTCTGTATATGACGGAAAAATGCACAGTGTAGACTCTAATGATATTTCTTTCCAATTGGCAGCTTCTGGCGCGTTTAAAGAAGCGTTCCACAATGCGCATCCTCAATTGTTAGAACCTATGTATCATGTAGAAATTCTAGCTCCAGACGAATGTACCGGTGATGTAATGGGAGATTTACAAACCAGACGTGCCATGATTTCTGGAATGGATAGCGAAGGTCATTATCAAAAAATTATGGCAGAAGTTCCATTGGCTGAAATGAACGATTACGGTTCTACATTGCGCTCATTAACAGGAGGTAGAGCAAAATTCTCTATGAAATTCAGTGACTACCAATTAGTTCCTGCCAATGTACAACAAGACCTCGTGAAAAAACATGCTGCTGAAAAAGTAGAAGCATAGTTTTTCTAATATAATTTCGAAGAAAACCTCAACGCAAGTTGGGGTTTTTTGTTGGGTGCATATTCTTTTTTCTTGATAAAAATTTCACCAAGTAAGTAGCACTCAAAAAGCAGTCTTTTAGGAGTCTTGCTCTACGTTTGTTCGTGGTTTGTTCGTGTTTCCTTCGAATCAGCCTCAGAAAAGTACCATAAATTACGAACAAGCCACGAACAAACCTAAAACTTGAGTGGACTTTGACTCGAACTTGAGTTAAAGAAAATAAGAGAGATATTAAGTTCTTAAAACTTTTGTATATTTGAGTGTTAGGCAAAATTTTATGAAAATCTTAATTCAAATAACTTTAATGACCTTTTTGTTATTTTTTTCAAACTGTTCAAAGCTTGATAAAAAAAACCATAAACAGAAAGAAACATTATTAATCGCAACGCAAAATTTTAATAACATTAAAGTAGTTAAAAGAACTTTAACAATATTTTCAGACAGCACTTACACGTTTATAGAAAATTTAAGAGAACCCAATCATAATAAGAATGAAACTTTTGAAGGACTAGTGAAAATAAATAAGGATTCAATTAAATTTCATCCTTTTAAACTTGATTTTAATAACGCAGAAACAGCAGTTTTGAAAAATGGATTTATTGAGTTTATTGATGGTGAAAACCCAGATAGAATGAAAATTGAGAAAACAACATTACCTGTTAAAAATAATCTTAACCTGGATAAATTTCCCAACTATGCTGTTTTCACGTTAAATAAGAATTTTGACAATGGTGAATGGCAACAAGATTACTCAAATTACGATTTAAACACTCGAGAATTATCAGTGTTAGATCAAATTTTTCAAAAGGAATTTCTCAAAAATAAAAAATTAAGAAATTTCAATGAATACCTAAAACAGATTGTTGCAGTGAAAAACAGTAGAAATGAAATACTAATTCAAGCGCGTTTCTTTTGTAAGACTTCCTTTTTATTAGAAAGCTATCAATATTATGAATCAGATATGCACGATGGTGGCAATTGTAATGTTTATTTAGAATTTAATCTGACAACCAAACAATTCAATTTTATAAACATTGCTGGAATGGCGTAAAGAAAACTGACGCTTCTACTCAAAATCTGAAATAAAAATAACCAAAACCTCAACCAAAAATTGAGGTTTTTTCATTTCAAAAAAATCCCCCCCAGCTGCGCAAAGTTTGCAACTTTGAGCAAGATTGAAAAAATGATAAAACAAGTGAGTTTTGGAAATATAGTAATTATGATGAGTAATTGGGCTCAAAGTCAGGAGACTTTGCGCAGCTGGAAACGTATATTTTTTTCTCAAAAACCTAAAAAGATAAGTTTAGAACCTAAAAAAACCATTCCAAAACCGCAAATTATAATTTCAGAACGTATATTTTTAGGTTAGTAATCAGAAATTTAGCCACAACATGCTTTTCATATTACTTTTTTTTCATAATTTAGTAATCAGGAAAAAGCGATTTGCTTGGTTTAAATATAACCTAATTAATATTAAAAAAATCATGAAAAAACTTTTAATCATTTCTTCTATTTTTTTGGGAGGGTTTTTATTTGCACAAAATTCGGTAGCAAAAATTACTCTAAAACAAGTTCAAAAAGAATTTAAATACAAAAAATACTCTATTGAAATCCTGAAAAAATTTATTTCTGAAATTGACGAGGTTGAGCAAGAGCCAAATGTCTGGGAAAGTATTCCTGGAGAAATTATTGGCTGGGAAAATGATAGGGCTACTTATTCAATAGTGGAGACTTTTTGGATAAAAAACAATAAGTTAATTCAAATAGAAACCAATCCAACGATTGAGCAAGTAAATAAATATTCACCTAAAAATGGACATTTTGAATATATCGAAGGTTGGCAATCCATTGGAAAAGTTTTGAAAAAAGACAAAAATGGAATCTTTCATTTGGGACTAATTATGCGTTTTGTAAAAGATGTTAATAGCGAAAATTTCAGCGATGAAAGATTTCAATTAGAGTATCAAACAAAGGATTTTAAAAAGTTTACTCTAAAAAGATTAAAACCTACAGAATCTAAAAAGTGGACAATTATAAAATAAAAAGAGACTAAAAAAGGCAAAATATTATTTGTAAAAGACGAGAGGAAAAGACAATTAAACTACACCCCTACATTACAGATTTAAATCCTAAACAATACATAAAACCTCAACCAAAAATTGAGGTTTTTTCATTTCAAAAAAATCCTTACTTTTACTTTTATAAAAAATTAATAACCAAAATGCTAGTAAAGATTTTCGGGAGCGCAATTCATGGCGTTTCGGCGCAAACCATCACTATAGAAGTTAATGTAGACACAGGCGGAGTAGGCTATCATCTTGTAGGCTTACCAGATAATGCCATTAAAGAAAGCAGCTATAGAATTAATGCCGCACTCAAAAATGTAGGCTACAAAATTCCGGGTAAGAAAATCACCATTAACATGGCTCCTGCAGATTTGCGCAAAGAAGGTTCTGCCTATGATTTAAGCATTGCTATTGGGATTTTGGCTGCTTCAGACTTAATAAAAGCCGAAAATTTAGAAAAATACATCATCATGGGCGAACTTTCCTTAGACGGAGGTTTGCAACCGATAAAAGGCGTTCTGCCCATTGCCATAAAAGCCAGAGAAGAAGGTTTCAAAGGCATTATTTTACCCAAACAAAACGTAAGAGAAGCCGCAATAGTCAATAATCTGGAAGTGTACGGTGTAGAAAACATTAAACAAGTTATTGATTTCTTTAACGAAGATATTCCGCTAGAAAGAACAGAATTTGACACCCGAAAAGAATTTCAAGAAAAAATAGACCATTTTCCTTTTGATTTTTCTGAAGTGAAAGGACAAGAAACCGCAAAACGAGCGATGGAAGTTGCCGCAGCTGGTGGTCATAACATTATTCTCATCGGTCCTCCCGGAAGTGGAAAAACCATGCTTGCTAAACGTGTTCCAAGTATTCTGCCACCTTTAACCATGAAAGAAGCTTTGGAAACCACCAAAATTCATTCTGTGGCAGGAAAAATGGGCGCCAATAATTCTTTGATGACAGTTAGGCCTTTTAGAAGTCCGCATCACACGATTTCTGACGTGGCTTTAGTTGGTGGCGGAAGTTATCCTCAACCTGGCGAAATTTCTTTGGCGCATAATGGTGTTTTATTTCTTGATGAAATGCCAGAATTTAAAAGAACGGTTCTAGAAGTGATGCGTCAACCGTTGGAAGACAGAGAAGTAACCATTTCCCGAGCGAGATTTTCGGTGAATTATCCTGCAAGTTTTATGCTGGTAGCAAGTATGAATCCAAGTCCAAGTGGTTATTTCCCTGATGATCCTAATAATACTTCTTCTCCATTTGAAATGCAACGCTACATGAACAAACTTTCTGGTCCTTTGTTAGATAGAATTGATATTCATATAGAAGTTCAAAAAGTAGAATTCGAGCAACTTTCAGACAAAAGAAAAGGCGAAAGCAGTATTGCAATTCGGGAGCGTGTTTTGAAAGCCAGAGAAATGCAAAATGTGCGCTACCAAGATTTAGATATTAGTTACAATGCTCAAATCGGGCCTAAAGAAATTGAAAAATACTGCGAACTGAATGAAGATTCTAAAAACCTCATCAAAAACGCCATGGAAAAACTAAATCTTTCGGCGAGAGCTTATGACAGGATTTTGAAGGTTTCTAGAACCATTGCAGATTTAGAACAATCAGAACATATTCTTTCTCATCATATTTCTGAAGCCATACAATACAGAAGTCTGGATAGAGAATTTTGGAATGCTTAATTTTTTAAACTATATAATTTATGGAAGACAATTTACATGTAGAGAACGGCGAAAATTTGATTATCGATTGGCGTTCAAAAGAATTTTTAAAAGAAACTGCAAAATGGGCTAAGTTTCTAGCCATTTTAGGTTTCGTAGGAATTGGATTAATGGTGTTGGGTTCATTAGTAATGCTTTTTGCACCGTCATCAGTAATGTCTAGTGGAGATTTTCCTTTTGGTGGGAAGATATTTATGATGCTCTTTTATTTAGCATTTGCGGTTTTATACTATTTCCCAATTTCTTACTTATATCAATTTTCAGAAAATACTAAAAAGGCAATTGAAAACAATGACAACAACGCTATTAGAGACGCTTTTGAGTTTTTAAAATCTCATTATAAATTTATAGGAATTTTGACCATCATCATGCTTTCTCTTTATGCAATTATTATTTTCATTGCTCTAATTGGAGTGGGAGCTGCTGCGATGATGAATTAATAGATATTTCTACTTAAATAAAAAATCCACCAAAAATTTGGTGGATTTAATTTTCGCTGAATTATTCAAATTATATTATAAAAACGGTTTTACCACTTTTTTAATTTTCGGCTTATCTTGGTTTTCTACTCCTAAATTATAAGAGAAACCTAAACCTAAAGTTTGCTTAAACTGCATTCTTTTAATTTGGTCATGGTCATACAATAAATCTGCACTTACATTGGCAGAAATTAACTTATTAACTCTGAAATTTAATTGACCGTTGTAAGAAAAATCCACTCGTTCTGTATGATATAAATAATTGGTAAAGAAGTTCAATTGATTCACCAAATTAATGTCTTTATAAATTTTTTGTCTGTACAAAATATTCACCATGGCTCCTAACTCTTTTCTGAGACTTTGACCATCTTTTTCTAAACCATAAAAACCTACTTTTTGCAAATGTTTATCTGCTACGATGGTAAACTTACCATTAATTGGTCTAAAAATGACTTGGAAATTTTCATTAGGATTATACGAGATACCAATACCCGTATTAATATATGCTGGAGCTAAAAATTTAGAAATTCTGTCATCAAAATTCGGACTTGGCGTTTTCACATAATTATAACCCGGCGCAAACTGAGAAATAAACTGCAAACCTGAAGACAAGTAATAATTCCTTCCTAAATCATAACCATAATTTGCCATGATATTGATGAAATCTTCTGTTTTTCTGGTGGTTTGCCCGCTTGCTGCTACAATGCCGTATCCTAATTGGAAATTATTTTCTAAATAATGCTTTCGCTTTTTGAAACTCAAATTATAATTGATTTTCCCTAAAATCCCAATGTTATTATTTCCCCCAGAATTCCAGTTGCTGAAACTCGCCTGATTAAAAACCATATTGTTTTGACCATAGAAATACCAAACTTTTTCTTCTTTGGTCTTAATCAATTGAAACGGTGTAATAGGAATCTCTGTGCCGAGTTCCGCAGTAATTTTATCGGTTTTTAGAATAATGGAATCCTTGTGCTTTACATCTATTTTTTGCAAATTAATTTCTGCCAAAGAATCTAAGTTAGGGATGTTTTTTTTCCAGTTTTCTGCGCTGATGGAATCTAGAATTCTTTTACTCTCAATTTGGGAGTAATACATATTTATAGATAGACAACCGAACACAAAAATTAACAACTTCTTCATTTTCAAAATTTAAAAAACCAGTTCAAAAATACAATTTGTAAAACGAATGGAAGTCTTGAAAACGAAAAAATCTTACTTTTTGTCTATAATTTTTAAAAAAATCGGGGATTTATAGTCAAATTTTCCATAAAATTGTCTTGGCATTTATTTAGTCACATTTTATTTATGCTAAAAAACACCATCCACATCAAAGCGCTTTTAATTCCTCTCTTCATGCTCTCTGCCATGTGGTTAGGTTTCTTTTTACAACACATCGGTTTTGTAGAAAACTGTGAAGGCTCT
Organism: Cloacibacterium sp. Arc13; assembly: GCF_041431305.1. Classification (NCBI taxonomy): domain Bacteria; kingdom Pseudomonadati; phylum Bacteroidota; class Flavobacteriia; order Flavobacteriales; family Weeksellaceae; genus Cloacibacterium; species Cloacibacterium sp. Arc13. Next base: position 229,604 of record NZ_JASMRM010000001.1, on the reverse strand, counting down.
CTTATTCCTCTGGTTCCAGAAGGATTAAAAGGCGTAATATTTTCTCCACTCTTACACGGAAATTTAGAACATATCGCTAGTAATTCTGTACCGATTGCAGCATTGCTTTTCTTGCTTTATCAGTTTTATCCTAAATTGGCCAATCCTGTATTTTTTTACGGATGGATTGTTACAGGACTCGTAGTTTGGTTACTGCCACCCATGAATTTTTTCGGACAAGAAGCTACTTATACCTGCATCATCGGAGCGAGTGGAATTGTATATATGCTTGCATTTTTCTTATTCTTCAGCGGAATTTTTAGAAAAGACAAAAAACTGCTTACCGTTTCCCTTTTAGTCGCCTTGTATTACGGAAGTTTAATCTGGGGGATTTTTCCAGAAGAATTATTCTATCGATTAGACGAACCCAGCCGAATTTCTTGGCAAGCTCATCTTTCTGGAGCAGTAGTAGGCATTTCTCTGGCGCTTATTTTCAGAAAAAAACATCAAGAAAAAAAGAAAAAATTCATTTGGGAATTCCCAAATTATTACAGCGAAAAAGACGATAAACTTTGGCAAGAATACATCGAAGGTCATCCTGAACATTTTCTAGAAATGCAACAAAAAAAGAAAGAAGAAATCTGGGAACATTTAGACGAAATCAGAAAAAAGTAAAGCGATTTTTTCTTATTTTTGAGAATGTTACATGAAGAACATCTTTATTCCATAGCGTTACGCGCTACTCCGCTTATTGGCGATGTAAATTTTATGAGGTTGGTAGAAATTACAGGTTCTGCCAAAGAAACTTGGCATCTTTCTAAGAAATTGCTGAAAGAAATTCCGGGAATTGGCTCAAAAATTACTCAAGAAATCGGCAACGAAACTTATTTGAAATTCGCAGAAAAGGAAATTGATTTCTGTCAAAAAAATAACATTAAAATTAATCTTCGCCATTTAAAAGAACTTCCAAAATTGCTTTCTAACTGTGATGATGCTCCTGCAATTCTTTACCAAAAAGGAAGTATAGACGAAAGTTTAACTCCCATTTCCATCGTAGGAACCAGAAACATGACGAGTTATGGCAAACATTTCATTGAAGAATTTCTAGAAATTTTAAAAAATAAAAAAGTGCTCATCGTAAGTGGTTTGGCACTCGGAACAGATGGTTGCGCTCATACAGAAGCCTTAAAAAACCAACTGAAAACAGCAGGAGTTTTAGCTCATGGTTTGCATCTTATTTATCCTTCTCAGCATAAAAAATTAGCCGCAGAAATTTTAGAACAAGATGGCGCTTTGCTTACAGAATTTAATTCTAGTGAAAAACCAGACCGAGAACATTTTCTGCAAAGAAATAGAATTGTAGCAGGATTTTCGCCTGTTACCATTGTGGTAGAAACGGCTTTTGGTGGCGGTTCTATGAGTACTGTAAGTTATGCCAATGATTATAACCGAGAAGTTTTTGCCTTGCCTGGAAAAATCAATGATAAGTACAGCCAAGGTTGTAATTTGCTCATCGCACAGAATAAAGCCCGAATTTTACAAAATTTTGAAGAAATATTAGACGAATTGCAATTGGGTAAAGAAAAAGAAAAGATAGGAAGCCTTTTTGCTGCGAGAGAAATTAAACTGAGCAAAGAGTTGCAACCGATTTATGACGCGATTGCTTCTCAACCTCAAATTTCGTTAGACGACTTGAGCGAAAAACTAGACATTCCTCCTTATAAATTATTGCCCATTTTGCTTGATTTTGAGTTAAAAGGATACATTAAAGCACTTTCCGGAAAGCAATATTCTATAATTTAAAAATTCACAATTTTTTAATATTTCATTATTTTTCACATAACATCATGTTTTCCTTAATAGAAACATTATAATTATGAATTTAATAAAATTTTTAACATAATTTATATAATTTTCATTAAAGTCAAAATATTCCTTGTGAGAATAGAAAAAAAAATTAAATTTGTCTTTAATAATTCATAACATCTATGGAACAAAACACTATCGAACAAAAAATACAAGAGTTCGTTGCGAAAATTGAAGCAAAAAACCCAAATGAGCCAGAATTTTTACAAGCGGTAAAAGAAGTAGCAGTTACAGTTATTCCTTTTATTGTAACCAAAGAAGAGTACAGAGGAATGAAGCTTCTAGAGAGAATGGCTGAACCTGAAAGAGTAATCATTTTCAGAGTTCCTTGGGTAGATGATAAAGGTGAAATTCAGGTAAATAGAGGTTTCAGAATTCAGATGAACTCTGCAATCGGACCATATAAAGGAGGAATCAGATTCCATCCTACAGTAAACTTATCAGTGCTTAAATTTTTAGCATTCGAACAAGTTTTCAAGAACTCATTAACTACTCTACCAATGGGTGGTGGAAAAGGAGGTTCTGACTTTGACCCAACAGGAAAATCAAACAACGAAATTATGCGTTTCTGCCAATCTTTCATGACGGAAATGTGTAAACATATCGGTCCTGAAACAGACGTTCCTGCAGGAGATATCGGAGTAGGTGCTAGAGAAATTGGTTACCTTTTCGGTCAATACAAGAGAATTAGAAATGAGTTTACCGGAGTTCTTACTGGTAAAGGTTTAGCATACGGAGGTTCATTAATCAGACCAGAAGCTACAGGTTATGGTGTAGTATATTTTGGTGAACAAATGCTAAAAACAAAAGGCGAAGATTTCAAAGATAAAATCGTAACAGTTTCAGGTTTCGGAAACGTAGCTTGGGGAGTTATCAAAAAAATAGAGGAATTAGGCGGAAAAGCAGTAACTATTTCTGGTCCTGATGGTTATGTTTATGATAAAGACGGTATTACTGGCGAAAAAATAGATTTCTTATTAGAATTAAGAGCTTCTGGAAACAACAGAGCTGAAGATTACGTTAAGAAATTCCCAACTGCAGAATTCCATGCTGGTAAGAGACCTTGGGAAGTAAAATGTGACGTGGCTATTCCTGCTGCTACACAAAACGAACTTCACCTAGAAGATGCTAAAAATTTAGTGGAAAACGGTTGTAGATGTGTAGTAGAAGCTGCAAACATGCCTTCTACTCTAGACGCTATTAACTATTTCTTAGATAATAAAGTTTTATTCAGCCCAGGAAAAGCTTCTAACGCTGGTGGTGTAGCAACTTCTGGTCTAGAAATGACGCAAAACTCAATCAGATTAAACTGGAGTTCTGAAGAAGTAGACGCTAGACTGAAAGAAATTATGATTGGTATTCACAATGCTTGTAGAAAATACGGTAAAGAAGAAGATGGATACGTAAACTATGTAAAAGGTGCTAATATTGCAGGTTTCGTAAAAGTGGCTGAAGCAATGCTTGCACAAGGTGTTGTATAAATAATTGATGATTTTTTCAAAATAAAGACCCGTAAAACGGTAGAAAGTCTCGGATTTTATTCGAGACTTTTTTATTTGGCAAGGTTTTTCATCATTTTCTCTACAAACGTAAAAGCAGCTGGACAAATTACCGTGTTTTTCAACATAAGGTTATTAATTTGATAAATCTTTTTTCTATCAGTATGAGGATATTCTCTGCAAGCTTTTGGTCTTACTTCGTAGATAGAACACGTGTTATCTTCATTCAGGAAAAAACAAGGTAAATTTTGCAGCACTTTGTCATTATCTTCGTCTATTCTTAGAAATTTTGCTTCAAAATCTGCTGGTTTCATTCTGAGATGTTTAGCAATTCTCTCGATGTCTTTTTCAGTATAAAGCGGACCTGTAGTTTTGCAACAATTGGCACAAGCTAAACAATCTATATCCTCGAAAACCTCATCATGCACTTCTTGAACCACATAATCTAAATTTTTCGGCGGTTTTTTCTTGAGATTTTCCAGAAATTTTTTGTGCTCTTTTTGCTTCTGTAAAGCTTGGTTTTTATAAAATTCTAAATCCATAAAAGGAAAGCTAATATATTTTTTGAAATCTAAATTTATACTTTTTGATAGTCATTAATTTTATCCAAATCCAAAATCGTAGTCTTATTGTCCTCAGAAGAATGATACATCGGCAAAAATTTTGCGCCAAAGATAATTTCGGGAGTTATATAAGAGGTTCTTTGAACTACTGTATTGGCAAAAACTTCATCAAAAGCTTTTATCATAATGATTAATTCTATATCTGTATTTTTAAAATCTTCTTCGGTGAATCCGTAAAAAGGAGACTCACTGTGGATTTTATGTACTACTGTCCAATTGAGACTAAAACTATTTATTTTAGGCAAAGTAGGTTCTAATTGATAGAAACTGCTTACCATTTTTCCATCTATTTTTTCTTCAATGGCTGCGGTAATGGTAACTTCGGCTTCTGAAAGCATATTATTTTTAAAAGGAGCGGCCCTAAACATTATGGCCATTCCATCTTCATAAGGTGCTACTACAGCTATTTCGCTGAATTTTATAAATGCTCTTGGCCTAGAAAATCTTCCATAAAATAAACCAGTAGCAATGGCGAATCCCAATAATCCTAAAAATGCTTCGAATGTAGCCACAAAACTTGCTAAAGCACCAACTGGAGCTATTCTACCATAACCTACTGTAGTAAAAGTTTGAGCACTGAAGAAAAATACATCTACAAACTCCTGAAAAGGCGAACTTTTATCAATTCCTGTGAGATGTTCTATCCCAATAGCATAATAAATAGACGCAAAAAATAAATTTGCAATGATGTAAGAAATAACTAAAATGCCAATAAATTTAAATCTTGGTAATAATAAAAAAGTATGATACCAACTATAACGATCAAAAATGTTAATTCCTGTTCTTTTTACATTATATTGCCCATCTTTATTGGTAAATCTTCCAGAAGCAATGGCAGAAAAGCCACTATCTTTTTCTTCCTTGATTTTTAAATTTCGTTTTCCCATAACACAAATGTAAAAAAAGTTAAAATTATTTAATTAAGATAAATTTATCTTATTTTTGTAAAATGAAAGACATTACCACCACTCAAGATATACAACTACTCGTTAATACCTTTTACGAAAGCGTTCGAGAATCAGAAATCGCTTTTTTCTTTGAAGAAATCGCCCAAGTAAATTGGGAAAAACATTTGCCTAAAATGTACATTTTCTGGCAAGCTTTGTTATTTGCTGATGTGAAATTTGACGGAAATCCAATGGGTGCTCATTTCCCGATTAATGAAAAAATGGCAATGGAAAAACATCATTTTGACACGTGGTTGAGCCTTTGGAAATCTACTGTAGACCAATTATTCTCTGGAGAAATTGCAGAATCTGCCAAATATAAAGCCGAAAATATTGCCAGTTTAATGTCCTATAAAATGGAAATGGATACCAAACTGAGAAAACTATAATTTCATTAACCATTTCCAGAAATAAAAATCCTGAAAATCTGTAAACATATGAAATAGCAATCCTATTGCTATGATTCTGTAGTTTCCTCGCAGGAATAAAACGCCTAAAAAGTATAAAAAAATCATAGGATAAGTATGCAATGGATGAAAACCAATGCTGCTTCTTCCCTCCTGAAAAATTGGCGTAGCAAAAACATGATCTACATCTACCAACATGGTGGCTAACATAATGAAATAAGCCTTTTTCCAATTTTCTCTAAAGAAAATAAGCGCTATAAACACTGGAAATATCAAGTGTAAAAAATAGTGTGTTATGATTTTTGCAATTTCCAAAGTTTAAATTCTTCCTTTTAAAAAGTCTTGGCGTAAATCTTCGTCTAGTTTTTCAATCGCATAGCGAAGTGAAGTTCTGGGCATATTTTGGTAATGTTTTTTCAAAAAATTCATTAATTTTTCTTCATCTTTTTTGCCCATTTCTCTTAGAAGCCAACCGTTTGCTTTGTGCATCAAATCATGTGAATGATTCAAGTTATTCAGTGCCAATTCTATGGTTAGATCATGACTTCCTTTTTTGATATGATACATTGTAGCCACAATGGCGATGCGTTTTTCCCACATGTTTTCAGAATTCGATAACTTTTTCAAGATTTCATCTTTCTGATTTTCAAAACAATATCTTCCTAATAATTTATAACAAGACAAATCTACCAAGTCCCAATTATTGATATACTTTGTATTTTTTAGATAAAAATCAACGAGATTTTTTTTCTCTTTTTCGTCTTTAGATTTCTCAAATTTTGTTACTAAAATCAACAGCGCCACTAATCTCATCTCGTGAAATTCTGATTTCAAAATTTCTTGAACATCATCTAAAGATGCTTTCTGCCAATACTCCTTCACCAACTTTCTAGAATCTGGAACCACTACACCAATGAATTGGTCACCTTCTGCATATTGGCCTTTTCCTGTTTTAAAAAAATATGGCAAAAAATCTCTCTTTTCTGGTGTAGAAAGAAATTGTAAGGCTTCAAGGATTTGGTTGTGGAATTTCATTTTATTTAAATGCGTCTTTATGGTGGACTAATCTTACAAAAAATAAATCAAGACCATTCTTGAAAATGTAAAGCCAAGAACCATCTGGTAAAACTTTTTCTTTAAAATCAAGACCAGGAACAAATACAATAGAAAATTTTTCTACAGAGAGCATCAAATCTTGAAAACTTGTCACTAGAATAGCTGAATTGTCTAACTTTCCATTTCCACTTTTTTCTATGGTTTTAATTAGAAGCTGATATTGATTATAATGAAAATCGCTTTTTTCTTGGTCACTTTTAGCTTTATACAAATCTGACAAACAAAGTAAAAGTTCTTTATTTAATGGATTTTGTTCATAGAGAGGTAAAGCGTCTAGTAAAATTTTCTCTGCAAATTTCTTTGAAATTCTATTATGTGCGAATTTTGAAATTTTACCAGATTTTTGATTAAATGTTAATCTGTCATATCCATAATCTACATAATTATTCCCGTAATAAATATAATTAAGTTGTTCTTGAGAAAGTGTTTCTGGAGCAGTTTTGAAAATTTCTAAATATTCATAATAATATTTTTGAGGATTTACGGTGACATTTTTCTTTATTTCCTCAATATTAATTTGAGAAAAATAAAACTGAAATGAAAATATCAAAAATAGATTTAAAAAACTTTTCATGTGATTTTTCTGTCGTTCCTACGAACTTATTTTAATGGTTATTATTTTTCTACAAACCTATAGTTCCTACGGAACTCACTTTCATCAATTTCTATTTCATTGGAATAAATTCCAATGCTAAACATCGTTCGTTCCTCCAGAACTCACTCCATAATTCTAAAATTTTCCAACTCTACAATTCTCTAACTCTCACACTCTAGTTCTCCTCGTCTTCGAAATACTCAAACAAGAAATCATTATATGGAAATCTAGAAATATGAATTTTATGAACCTCATCGTAAATCATTTTCTTCATTTCTGGAAAATTCTCTTTAGATAAAGCCGAAATGAAAACCGTAGGATATTTAGATTTTGCCATCCACGTTTTTTTCCATTCTTCTAGAGAAATATTCTTTTTGGTAGCTGGAGTTAAATCATCTTCGTCTTTTTTCTCATAAGCAAAAGCATCTATTTTATTGAAAACCATAATCATAGGTTTCTGATGCGCATTGATTTCCATGAGAATTTGATTCACAGAATCAATGTGGTCTTCGAAACTTTCGTGAGAAATATCTACTACGTGAATGAGTAAATCAGCCTCGCGAACTTCATCAAGCGTAGATTTGAAAGATTCTACCAACTGAGTCGGCAATTTTCTAATGAAGCCAACCGTATCTGTCAATAAAAACGGCAAATTTCCAATCACTACTTTACGAACGGTAGTATCTAGCGTTGCAAAAAGTTTATTTTCTGCAAAAACTTCAGATTTAGAAAGCGCATTCATCAAAGTAGATTTTCCTACGTTGGTATATCCTACCAACGCAACTCTCACTACTTTTCCACGATTATTTCGTTGAGTCGCCATTTGTTTATCAATGGTTTTCAACTTTTCTTTTAGAAGCGTAATTCTATCACGAATAATACGTCTATCAGTTTCAATTTCGGTTTCACCAGGACCACGCATTCCGATTCCTCCTTTTTGACGTTCTAAGTGCGTCCACATTCTGGTTAATCTTGGTAAAAGATATTGATATTGAGCGAGTTCTACTTGAGTTCTTGCGTAAGAAGTTTGTGCTCTTTGTGCAAAAATATCAAGGATAAGATTGGTTCTATCGAGGATTTTTACTTCCGTTTCTCGCTCCAAATTTTTCAATTGAGAAGGTGAAAGTTCGTCATCAAAAATAACGGTTCCTATTTCGTTTTCTTTTACAAAATTTTTAATTTCTTCTGCTTTTCCGCTTCCTACAAAGGTTCTAGAATCTGGTTGAGATAATTTTTGCGTAAAGCGTTTTTCTACAGTTGCACCTGCAGTATAGGCAAGAAATTCTAACTCATCGAGATATTCGGTAAGTTTTTCTTCGTCTTGATGCTGTGTAATTAAGCCTACTAAAACGGCTTTTTCGTATTGATGTTCTTTTTTTTCGAGCATAAGGTTTACTGACTACATTATTTTACAAAGGTAATATATATTCATCTATCATAGAGATTTTGAGAATTTCCATTTTAAAATCAATAAAAAAACGGTGATGGCGATAGAAATACTGTTAGTCACCATCATAGAAATGCTGTCTTTTACCACACCATAATACAACCAAAGCACACTGCTGATGATTCCTATAATACAAGTGAGCAAAGAGATTTCTTCGGCTGATTTTTCCTTGAAAATTTTAATAATTTGAGGGATAAAAAGCGCTGAGGAAATTCCACCAGCTATAAACCCAAAGACTTCCGGATTGATATTCATGTTTTTCTTTCAAAGAAAATTCCTTTTCTCCAAAAGAACATTTCAAGGTTTAGAGAATCTTTTATAGAATTTACTTTTCAGAATATTTCCACTTGAGCAAAAGCATAATAACTGCTGATATACAAACCACTACATTGGTGAGAATTACTGAAGGAAGCTCTTTCCAAATTCCGTAAACCAACCAAATTAAAGTACTGGTCACCACAATCATAAAAGACGTTACAGAAATATCTTTCACCGATTTAGACTTCCAAGTTTTAAAAATTTGCGGAACAAAGGTAATGCAAGACAATGTTCCTGCAACCAAGCCGAGAATTTCTGGGTTAAAATTCATTTGATAATGTGTTAATATGATGATGAGTTGATATGATGATTTTTTTTAATTCAAATTTGCGAATTTTTTCAAAATCTTCATCAAATCTACTTTATATCAAACTATCAGTCTCAATCTTCGGCAACAAATTTCATGGTTTGTCCATTTTTATTTTTCAAAGTCAAAAAATGTCCTTTTACTTGATATTTGGTTATCGTAGGTAATAATTTCCCGAAGTTTTCTTCTAATTTCATGTTTCCGTCACAATACATCATGGTAGAACCAACTCCTGAGAAATGTATTCTGTGATTATTTTTCAATTTTACAGAGAAAAAAATACTGTTGCAGCCCATTTTTGCGCCACCTCCTTTTTCCAAGTGAGTTAGGTCTAGATATGCTTTTTTCTGAATGAGTTCTTCTTTGGTAAATCCTTGAAATTCAACCAACATCCACTTTCTTTTCAGTGAAGAAACTTCTTTCTGTTGAGCAAAACTCATCATAAAAAATGAAATTGATAATAAACTGATTATAAAAAAACGTGTTTTCATCATAGGTAATTTGTAACAGACCAGTCAAATTATATACCAATTTTCAAAAATCGCTTTTAATTCATACATTTACCCATAAAATTTTTTAGATCAATGAAAAGAATATTTTTACTATTCACATTTCTATTAAGCTTTGCACAAATGCGTGCAGACGAAGGAATGTGGCTGATGATGCTCGTAAAGAGATTAAACGGAAAAGACTTACAAAAACAAGGTCTTAGATTAACTGCAGAAGAAATTTATTCTGTAAACAACTCTAGCCTAAAAGACGCCATCGTACAGTTTAATGGTGGTTGTACCGCAGAAGTAGTTTCTAAAGAAGGTTTGCTTTTCACTAACCACCACTGTGGTTATGATGCTATTGCAGCACTTTCTACGCCAGAAAAAAATTATTTAAAAGATGGTTTCTTCGCCATGAACAACAAAGAAGAGCTTCCTGCAAAAAATCTTTATGTGAGATTTTTAGTAAGAATGGATGATGTAACTGCAAGAATCAACGGGAAACTTAATCCTCAAATGTCTGCTGACGAAAGACGCGCCGTAATCGAAGCAGAATACAAAGCCATCCAAAAAGAAAATTCAGAAAATGGTAAATATACTGTAGTAGTAAGAGATTTCTTCAGCGGAAATGAATTCTACTATTTCGTATATCAAGATTATAAAGACGTAAGATTAGTAGGAACTCCTACAGAATCTATTGGTAAATACGGTGGTGATACCGATAACTGGGAATGGCCAAGACACACTGGTGACTTCTCTGTTTTCAGAATTTATGGAGATGCTAACGGGAATCCTGCAGAATATTCATTAAACAACGTTCCATTAAAACCTAAATATCACCTTCCTGTTTCTATGAAAGGCGTAAAACCTGGTGATTTCACCATGATTATGGGTTATCCTGGTAGAACGAACAGATATTTAACTTCTTATGGAATCAATCAATTGGTGACTAAAGATTATATCGGTTGGGTAGAAGCTTCTAAATCTGCAATGGATGTGATGAAGAAGTACATGGACAAAGACACTCAAATCAGATTAGATTACGCTTCTCAATACGCTTCTGTAGCAAACTACTGGAAGAACAGAGCTGGAACCATAGAATCTGTAAACAAAAACGGAACAGTTGCAGACAAACAAAAAGTAGAAGCTAAATTCCAAGAATGGGCAAACTTAGCAGAAAACAAAGCTACTTACGGAAATGTTCTTTCAGAAATCGAAGCATATTACAAATTGATTGCTGATAGAAATTTAGAAAGAAACTACGCTACTCAATTCCAAAGAAATGCTAAATATGCAGTTCTTCCTTACAGAATTGGCGCTGCTCTTAAATCTTATATTGAGCAAAACGAAGCAGGTAAATCTGCTATGAAAGCTAGACTTCTTGCTGGTGTAGAAGCTTCTTACGATGGTTTCCACCCAGTAGTAGAAAAAGATATGTTACAAACTTTACTTTCTCTTTATAAGAACAAAGTACCGTTTGATTATCAACTTCCGGTAATGAAATATTCTAATCCAGCAGAATTAGCTAACCAAGCAGAAACTTCTATTTTCAGCACCAAAGAATCTTTACTTAAATTCATCGAAAATCCTAGTTTAGCTGTTCTAGAAAATGATCCGCTTTACAAATTTTCAGGAATTATGGTAGCAGAAGCTATGATGTTTGGAGACAAATATGTAAAAGCTGATGACCAATTTGCTAAAAACACTAGATTATATTTTGACGGTCTTAGAAAATCTATGCCAGAAAAAGAATTCTATCCAGATGCTAACTCTACTATGAGAGTAACTTTCGGTAAAGTAGATAGATTACCAATCAGAAAAGACAGACAATATTATGGCGTAAAAGATAACTTCTATACTGATATGAAAGGTATGGTGGCTAAATACAAAAAAGGCGACGCAGAGTTTGACTTACCACAAAGATTGTTAGATCTATACAAGAAAAAAGATTTCGGTCCATACAAAGACAAAAAAGGTTACATGCCTGTAAACTTCTTATCAGATAATGATATTACAGGTGGAAACTCTGGTTCTCCTATCTTAAACGGAAATGGTGAATTAATTGGTCTTGCTTTCGATGGTAACTCTGAAGCACTTTCTGGAGATATCGTTTTCGAAAAACAATGGCAAAAAACCATTAACCTAGATGTAAGATTCTTACTTTGGGTAATGGATAAATATCACGGAGCTGGTTATTTATTAAACGAAATGACTATCAGAAAATAAGGCAACTTTGTTGCTTCTAAAATTAACCTCGGAGAAATTTCTTCGAGGTTTTTTATTACTTTTTACTCCGTTTAGTTTTTAAAAAACTTTTATAAAAACTCAAATTTTCTTATTTTTAGGAAATCATAATTTTTTAAATGTTTCTTTTTTCTCAAAATTCATAAAAATGACAACGGATTACATCACTTTTGAAGCAGAAATTAAGCAAAATGGCACTATGAACGCTGCCTTTGTAGATTTTCCTTTCTCTACAGAAGAATTATTTGGCAAAAAAGGTCAGGTAAAAATCAAAGCTTTGCTTGACGAAAAAGTAGAATACAGAGGAAGCCTTGCCAAAATGAAAAGTGATGGTCATCTTCTTGGATTAACTCAAGAGGTGAGAAAACAACTTGGGAAAACGTTTGGCGATAAGGTTGCAGTGAAACTTTGGGAAGACCAAGATGAAAGAATTGTAGAAATTCCTGAAGATGTTTTAGAAGTTTTCGAAAAGAACAAAGATGCTTTTGAAATGTATCAAAAAATGTCTTACACGCATCGGAAAGAATACATGAGATGGATTACCGATGCCAAAAAACCAGAAACCAGAGAAAACCGAAAGGTAAAATTGATAGAAATGATTTTAGCAGGTAAAAAAGGAATATAAATTATATATAAACGCGTATGAAATTAAAAAAACTTTTCCATTGGACGGTTATTGCTCCTATTTTAGCTTGGGTTATTTACTTTTTAATTCCCGATTCAGACAGTACAGTTATTTTAATGCTTTGTGGCGTTTTTTTAATGTTAAGTGTGTTTTCTGCAGTACACCATTCAGAAGTCATCGCACATAAAATTGGCGAACCGTTTGGAACCATTGTCTTGGCGATTTCTATTACAATTATAGAAGTAGCACTTATTATTTCGCTCATGACAGCAGGAGGAAAAGAAACCTCACATCTCGCCAGAGATACCGTTTTTGCAGCGGTAATGCTTATTTTAAACGGTGTTTTAGGTTTAAGTTTATTGGTAGGAAGTGTGAAATTTCACGAACAGTTTTTTGCCAGAACTTCTGCCAATTCCCTACTCGTTTCCTTGATTGCTATTTTAGTGCTTACTCTTATTCTTCCTAATTTTACCACCAGTGCAAATGGTCCTGTTTATACGCAACCTCAATTGATTTTTGTTTCTATAGCTTGTCTCACCATTTACAGCACTTTTTTATTGGTTCAAACGGTGAGACATAGAAATTATTTTTTACCCAAAAACAAAGAAGAAAAGGTTTCTGTTCCTACTTTTAAAGAAAGTATTCTTAGTTTTATTACCTTATTGGTTTGTCTAGGAATTGTAGTATTAATGGCAAAAAAACTCTCTACACCTATAGAAACCATCATTAGAAATGCAGGATTGCCACAATCTTTGGTTGGAGTTATCATTGCAGCAGTGATTTTATTACCAGAAGGAATCGCTTCCATTAAAGCAGCCAGAAAAGATGATTTACAGACCAGCCTCAATCTTTCTTTAGGTTCCGCTTTGACTTCTATTGGACTTACTATTCCCGCAGTTGCAGTAGTGTGCAGTATTTTTGATTTAGACCTTGTTTTAGGATTAGATTATAAATCGATGGTTTTGCTGGGATTGTCTATTTTTATCACCATGTTATCGCTAAGTCGAGGAAAAACCAACATTCTTTACGGTGTAGTTTTACTCGTGAACTTAGCAGCTTATATTTTTACTGTAATTTATCCTTAATTGATATGAAAACCTACGAAACCGAAAGACTTTTACTCAAACCTACAGATTTAGAGGATGCCGAATTTATTCTTCAACTTTTAAATTCTGAAAGTTTCATCAAATATATTGGTGACAGAAACGTAAGAACCATAGAAGACGCCGAAAACTACATTCGCAATAGATGTTTTCCTCAGTTTGAAAGACTAGGTTACGGAAGTTTCACCGTAATTCTAAAGGAAGATTCTTCTAAAATGGGAACTTGTGGAGTTTACGCTAGAGAAAACACCGACAATGCTCCTGATATTGGTTTTGCTTTTTTGCCAGAATTTGAAGGAAAAGGTTATGGCTATGAAAGTGCTAGTTTTCTAAAAAATTTGGTTAAAAATGATTTCAACATTACCAAATTGGGCGGAATTACGGTAGAATACAACCACGCTTCCAGAAAATTATTAGAAAAACTAGGTTTAAAATTCCAAAAAAAATTCTTCATGGATGGTGATCCAGAAGAATTATTATATTTCGAAGCTGATATTTAAATAAAATTATCTGTCATTCTGAATGGAGTGAAACGGAATGAAGAATCTCTTTAATATAGAACAGATTCTTCACTTCACTGCGTTTCGTTTAGAATGACAATCTAAAAAAAATTACTTCAAAATCTGAGCTGCGTGATTTTTGGTTTCTACTTTTTCGATGACTTCTGTGCAAACAGAATTTTCGTCAAATAAAAAGGTAGTTCTCACGATTCCCATGAATTCTTTTCCCATGAATTTTTTGAGTTGCCACACCCCGAATTTTTCACAAACTTCATGGTTTTCGTCGGCTAATAAATCATATTTAAACCCGAATTTATCATGAAATTTTTTTTGATTTTTCACAGGATCTGCAGAAATTCCCAAAATCGTAAAACCTTGTTTCGTTAAGTGTTCTATATTTTCATTAAGGTTACAAGCTTCTGCTGTACAACCTGGCGTATTGGCTTTCGGATAAAAGAAAACCACCAATTTTTTTCCTTTGAAATCTGAAGATTTAACCAGATTTCCGTCTTGATTATCTAATTGAAACGTAGGAAGTGTATCACCTATTTTTAACATAATTATAAAATTTTAGATTATGATTTAAAACACTCTAACTTGATTAAGAAATTGAGATAACTAGTTTCAAATAAATTTGAAAGGTTACAATCAGCTTAATCTGTAAAATCAGCGAGAGTTTCTTATTTTTGCTCAAATTTACAGAAAATGACTAAAAAAGAGCGTGCAAAAATAGTAATGACTGAGTTAGAAAAAATCTATCCCGAAGTTCCTATTCCACTGAACCATAGAAATGCTTATGAACTATTGGTTGCAGTTGCACTTTCTGCACAAACTACTGATAAAAAAGTAAACGAAGTCACTCCCAAATTGTTTTCTGTAGCTCCCAATCCAGAAAAAATGGCAGCATTGGAAGAACCTGAAATCAAGGAATTGATTAAAGAAATCGGATTGTCTACCACCAAAGCCAAAAATCTAAAAATCATGGCCAATCAACTTCTGGAAAGACATAACGGCGAAGTTCCTTCTAATTTTGAAGATTTAGAAAATTTAGCGGGAGTAGGTCATAAAACGGCGAGTGTAGTAATGAGTCAGGCTTTTGGTGTGCCTGCATTTCCACTAGATACACACATTCATCGATTGATGAAACAATGGAAATTAACCGAAGGAAAAAACGTGGTTCAAACTGAAAATGACGCCAAAAAACTTTTCCCTAAAGAAACTTGGAATAAACTTCACCTTCAAATCATTTTCTACGGCAGAGAATATTCTCCAGCCAGAGGAAATCAGGAGAAAGATTACCTCACGAAGATGCTTTTTGAGAAATAATCAGATTTTTTCTACAAATTTTTGGAAAATATTATCCTTATTATAAAGAATTGGTCCATGTCCAAAACAAATAATTTGGGGATTTAATGCTGATAGTTTCTGAAGTGATTTTACGTTTAAATCTTGATTTGTAGTAAACATTTTTGGTGGAAGATGTAAACCAGGAATTGTAGTGAGTAAATTCATGTTTGTGGCAACATCACCCGCAATAAGGACTCCGTCTTCTTCTCTAAAAAAAGAGATATGCCCCATAGAATGAACTGGCGTTTCTATAACTCTGAAACTTCCTAAATAATCATTTTCTCGTAGCGTTTTAGAAACCGTGTATCCTGTTCCTGCCCAAAACTTCATTTGAAATCTCTCTACTAAATTTTTTGATGGATATTCTGAGGTAACTTCTCCTGATTCTGCGTTTTCTTTATCCCTTTCACTACAAATAAAAGGAATATCGAAAGTTTTACACAGTAAATGAGAACTTCCTTGATGATCTGGATGAGCATGGGTTATCACATGACCTTTTAGATCTTTTCCATATAAATTCTTTTTTATTTTATTAAAAGAACTTTTGATACCAGAATCTATTACATAACCTTCTACTAGATAACAATTAATGCTATTTCTAAATAAAAGCGGGATTTGATAAACTTCTTTTGCAATTAAATTCATAATTTTTTTGGCAAAAGTAATTAGAATGTTTCCTTTCATTTTGAGAAAAATTTCTCAAAATTCTTCATTATTGATGATTTGGGAAACCGTTCTTCTCGTAATTCCTAGAAAAGCAGCAAGTTGTTCTTGTGTAAGTCTTTTGTAAACATTTGGTTGAATAGTTTTAAACTTTTTTATTTTATCTTTTGCTTTAATCTCGTTCAAAAAAGAAACATATTTCAACTTTTCTTCAAGACTTTGTTCTAAAATCTTTAGGGTAAGTTTTTCTAATTTTGGGTTTTGAGAAATTAAATGAACATAATCTTTTTTCTTAAGCACCAAAATTTCAGAATCTTCAAGTGCTTTTATAGAAATATCTGATCTTTTATCATTCATGAAACTTTCATAAGAAGTCAAAAAACCTTTTTCTAGATTGAAACAAACGGTTTTTTCTGTACCATCTACCTGTAAAATAAATGAATTAAAGAACCCCTTTACAATAAAGCCAATTTCTTTACAATAAGTATTTTCTTCTATAAAAAATTCGCCTTTTTTTAATTTTCTTTTCTCAAAAGAATTGAAAAATTTCTCTAATTCTTCAACGGAAATATCTACAAATTCTAAAATTTGCCCTGAAAAAATTTCTTTGGAAGTCATCTTACTGTTTCTTTGCCCAAAGTTCCATCTTTCTTTCTAAAACGGATAATGGAAGACATCCTTGGTTCAGAATTTCATCATGGAATTTAGCCAAACTAAATTTCTTACCAAGTTCTTTTTGATATTTAGCTCTTAATTCTAAAAATTTAAGCGAACCGATTTTGTAACCTAATGCTTGTCCCGGAATCGCCATATAACGCTCAATTGCTGCGGTTGCACCTTCTTCAGAATCAGAAATATTGTTCAGATAATATTGAATCGCTTCTTCTCTGGTCATTTTCCCTGTGTGAATTCCTGTATCTACCACCAATCGAACTGCACGTAACATTTGATCACTTAAATAACCCATTTTTTGATAAGGATCGGTGTACAAACCAAACTCTGGCCCTAAAGTTTCGGTATAGTGCGCCCAACCTTCTCCATAAGCTCCGAACCAACCAAATCTCATGAATTTAGGAATTTCCATATTTTCCTGTTGAAGCGAAACTTGATAATGATGTCCCGGAATAGCTTCGTGTAGGAATAAAGATTCAAAACCATTGGTTACATTATATTGAGTAGCATCTGGAATAGGCGTATAAAAAATTCCTGGTCTGCTTCCGTCTGCAGAACCTGGTTTGTATTCTGCACTTGCACTTGCTTCTCTAAATTTTTCGGTTCTTCTTATTTCAAACGGCGTTTTAGGAGATTGACTAAACATCGTTGGAAGCTTAGGTTCAATTTTCTTTAAAATCCCATTAAACGCGGCAATTACTTCTTCTGGCGTTTTATAAGGCATTGCTTTTTTATCCGTTTTTAGACTTACCAAAAATTGTTCGAGTGTTCCTTTAAAACCTAATTGAGTTTTTACTTTCTCCATTTCTGCTCTTAACATGGCTACTTCTCTCAACCCAATTTTATTGATTTCATCGGGAGTAAGATTAGTGGTAGTCCAAGATTTTGCGAGATAAGTATAAATATTGCTTCCATTTGGAATAGCGTTAATTCCATCTGTATTTCTCGCTTTTGGCAAATATTCTTTTTCTAGAAAATCACCCATTCTTTTGTAAGCAGGAATAATTTGCGTTTTGATGGCGTTTTGATAAAGTACGGTGTACTTTTGTTTATCTGCAGCAGAAAAATTGGCTGGAATTTTTTTGATAGGGCCGTAGAAAATATTTTTATCAAAATTTTCAGAAATAATCTCTTCACCTCTCATTTGAGGAATCATTTTCACCACCAGTTTTTTTGGAAGCATCACATTTTGTTTCATTCCATCTCTGAAATTCTTTTCGGCAGTATTCATCCAAACGGCAAAGGCATCTATTCTTTTCAAGAAATTATCATAATCTTTAGTCGTTTTAAACGGTTGATTTCCATCTCCACTTCCTAACAAGGGAAAATCTAATGGCAAACCTTCAAATTGGTTAAAAGGCATCAGTTCTGGATGATACGCATACTTTTCAATCTTATCTTTTAAGGTAAAATCTAAAACATCATAAACGGTTTTGTCTTTATCCGAAAGAGATTCATAATCAAGAGTTTGCAACTTTTTTTGAGTTTCGGTATAGAAACCGATTTCTTTAGAAATAAAATCCTGACTGATCGCATTTGGCAATTGGTCATTATATCTATTATCGCCTTGCATAGTAGCTTCCAGAGGAAACATTTTCAGGTAACCTTCATAATATTTAGAAGCAATGCTGTCTATATTGGCTTCGGATTTTGGCAAAGCAATGTCTGATTTTTTACAACTGATAACGAAAAGCATCATTGCAAATATTCCTAAAATAGGCGCTCTAAAGAATCTCATTTGTCTTAAATTTTAAACAAAAATATAAATTATCTGTAAATGTGGATTTTAAAATCATAAAAAAATAGTTTTAAAGCATTAAGAGTAATTTTTTTCATAAATTTTTGTAACAAAGTAAAAAATCCCTTACTAATTAATAAAATTTAAAAAATGAAATGGTATAAATCTTTAAGCTTTGCTTTATTGTTTTTAGTAGTTCTTGCAAATGCACAGTCTGCTAATAGATTTTTTTATGAATTAACCTTTAAACCCAAAAAAGGAATAGACTCTTTACAAAAAACAGTAATGATTCTAGACGTAACCGATAAAAAATCACTTTATAGAGATTACTTGACGGTTTCACAGGATTCTGTTCTAAAAATTGAAGTTGAAAAAATGCAAAAAGCAGGTGTTTTCAAAGATTTATCAAAGTCTTTCCAAATGCCAAAATTTGCTTATAAAATCACTAAAGAATATCCTACCATGAAGGTAAACTTTAGCGAAAGAATGCTGAATTCTGTTTTTGGATATAATGAAGAGCCAAAATTCAACTGGAAAATATCAAACGATAAACAAAAAATAGGCGAATACGAAGCTCAAAAAGCTACCACAGAATTTGGTGGAAGAAAATGGACGGCTTGGTTTACAGAATCTATTCCTTTCCCAGATGGTCCGTATAAATTCTCTGGTTTACCAGGATTAATCGTAAAAATAGAAGATGCTGATAAAAATTTCTCTTGGGTTTTAACAGCGAATAAACCGCTAAAAGAATTTGAAGAACTTTCTTACAGCGAAAAACTATCGGCACAATTCGGTGCGAGAAATGAGGTAACGATTATCAACAGAGATAAATTTGAATCTTCTTTTGAGGAATATAAAAAAGATCCTTTTGCATCAATAAGAGCACAAATCACTCCAGAAATGAAAGCGATGAAAATGCCAGGAAATGATAAAACGATGGGTGAAATGATGAGTGATCAAGAAAAATCAATTAAAGATTTCTACAACGCAAGCAATAATACCGTAGAAATCTACACTCCAGAAAAAGCGAAAAAATAAAATTCCCTTCATATTAAACTTTTGTAACAGAAAACTCGAGGATTCGTCTTCGAGTTTTTTGCATTTTATAAGAGCAAGAATAGACCATTGCGCTGTGGTTTTTAGTTCTATATTTGTAAAAAATAATCGGTTGACTTCACAAGAACATCTTGCAAGAATTAGAAAGGTTTTAGATTACATTGACCAACATCTGGACGATGAACTTCCTCTGGAAAAACTCGCAGAAATGGGCTACTACTCGCCTTTTCATTTTCATAGAATTTTTCGCGCGGTTACCAGTGAAACTTTGCTAAGTTACATCACCAGAAAACGCATGGAAAAAGCTGCCATGATGCTTTCTTTGAAAAAAGATAAATCTTTAGAAGAGATTTTCTTGGAAATAGGATACAATAGTCATTCTACTTTTGGCAAAACCTTCAAAAAGCACTTTGGGATTTCTCCTGCTGCTTTTAGAAAAAATTCGCCAGAAAATTTTAAGAAAATTCAAACCATTATCAGCAATATCGGACAAAAAGAAGTCGTTTTCGAGCAATATCTTTACCAACTAGAACAAATGAAATTTTTTATGGAAAATAAAGCCAATATCCAAATAAAAGAAATGCCAGAAATGCAGATTGCATCAGTATTAAGCATTGGTATACAAAATATAGGAAATGCTTACAACACCCTTATTTCTTGGGCAATTTCTAAAAATATTTTCCCTAGAGAAAATGTGAAAATGATTACCGTTTATCACGATAGTTTCAAAGTTAGTGCTCCCAATAAAGTGAGAATTCACGCAGGAATGTTGCTAGAAGAAGCCATCAAAAATGAAGGCGAAGTTTTTCTAGAAATTTTGCCAAAAGGGAAATATATCGTTTCTCGACAAGAAATTACGCTTCCCGAATTCGAAACTGCTTGGAACGCACTTTTCCTTTGGATGAACGAAAACGGACACAAGTTCAGAAAAGAATGTCCTTATGAAATTTACCATAATGATTACCAAGAACACCCTGAGAAAAAGTGTTTGGTAGATTTCTGCATTCCTATTTTGTAATTTTCTACGGTTCAGTTTCTATTTTTTACGGTTCAGTAAAACTTATTTCTTTTCGGAAATGAGCAGAGATACCTTTGCTTCATCAAAAACAGAATTATGAAAACTCGCATTTTTACATTACTCTTTACCTTTGTGTTTACTTTTACCTTAATTGCTCAAATTACCATTTCTGGAAAAGTTTTAGGAAGAAATAACAAACCGCTGAAAGATGTTTCTGTAACGCTGAAAGATACTTATGATGGCGCTACAACAGATGAAACAGGAAATTATAAGTTTGAAACTTCTGAAAAAGGAAGCCAAACCTTGATTTTCTCTCATCCTAAATTTATAGAAATCGAAAAATCTATTCAAATTGAAGACAAAAACCTTATTCTAAATGCTGAACTAAAAGAATCGGTGAGCGAAATAGATGCAGTAATCATTTCTGCGGGAAGTATAGAAGCCAGCGATAAAAAACGCGCCACTACTCTATTGACGCCCATTGACGTCTACACAACAGCTGGAGCAAATGGTCAAATTTCATCGGCGCTAGAAACCTTACCTGGAGTTCAAAAAGTGGGAGAATCAGAAGGTCTTTTCGTGAGAGGAGGAACCGGAACGGAAACCAAATTCTTTATGGATGGAAATTTGGTCAATAATTATTTCGGAAATTCTGTACCCGGAATTAAAGCGATGGATAGATTGAATACTTCACTTTTTAAAGGAAATGTATTTTCCAGTGGAGGTTATTCTGCAGTTTACGGACAAGCTTTATCTGGAGTTTTAGCTTTGGAAAGTATCGATTTACCAGAGAGAAATGCTGCGGATTTTGGGATTTCTCCCATTTTTGCAAGTGGTGGAATTCAGCGAGTTAATCAAGAAAAAACACATTCTTACGGAATTTCTTTAGGCTATTCTAACCTAGAACTCATGAAGAAAATTCTAAAATTCAATACCGATTTCGAAAAAGCACCTAACAGTTTCGGTGGCAATGGAAACTTCAGAATTAAAACGTCAAGAGGCGGTTTTATCAAATATTACGGAAGTTATGACACCAGTTCTATGAAGCTTTCTTCTCCCAATTTAGACGACGAAACTTCTTCTGATAAAATCAATCAAAACGGGAAAAATACATTTCACTCGCTTTCTTACAAAGAAAAATTTGGGAGATATACTTTGAATCTTGGGAGTTCATATACTTATAATCAAAATATTCTTCATTTTTCTAATGTAGACCAAAACGGAAGTTCTCCATTCAATAATGATATAGATTCTAAAGGCAATTATTTCAACGCCAAAGCATTGATGGAGAGAAAATTATTTAAAATTTCGGCAATAAGAGCAGGAATAGAACTGAATACAACCAAAGAAGAAACTTGGGTTTCCATCGCTCAAAAAAATTATGAATTTAGAGATGATATCACATCACTTTTCGCGGAAACCGATTTGGGAATCAGCAATGATTTATCTTTAAAAATAGGAGCAAGAGCAGAAAACTCTTCTTCGATCAACCGTTGGAATTTTTCGCCAAGATTTGCCATGGCTTACAGAATTTCTAAAGATTGGACGAGTTCATTAGCTTACGGAACTTTCTTCCAAAATCCTGAAAGTAGATTTTTCACCGAAAATTATCAACCCAATTATCAAAGAGCTGACCATTATATTTTTCAAGTTCAAAGAGCAGCAGATGGAAGAAGTTTGAGATTGGAAACGTATTACAAAAAATATCAAGATTTAATAAAAACCACCACAGATTTTTACAGACCTATCGCTGTAAATAATAACGGAAGTGGATATGCAAAAGGTGTAGAATTATTTTGGCGAGATAAAAAATCTTTGAAAAATATAGATTATTGGGTGTCTTATTCTTACCTAGATTCTAAAAGAGATTACCTGAATTACACCGAAAGTCTATTCCCCAATTTCGCGGCAAAACATACACTTTCTGTGGTGGCTAAAAAATTTGTAACCAATTGGAAAACAGGATTTAATATTTCTTACAATTATAATTCTGGAAGACCATATTACAATTTCGTGACCGAAAATGGCAATACTGTTCTCAAAAATCAAGGCTTTGTAAAAGATTATCAAGCGGTGAATTTCAGCCTTAATTATTTACCGAATTTAGGCAAAAAAGATGCGAGAGCTTTTACTGTTTTGGTGCTTTCTATCAATAACGTTCTAGGAACTAAAAATGAATTTGGATACAATTTTTCGAGCAATGGATTGAAATCTAGAGCCATCGTTCCTCCTACCAATACTTTTGTTTTCATCGGTGCATTCATCAGTTTCGGGACAGACAGAACTCAAGAAGCCATTAATAATAACTTATAGAATTAAGTCCAAAATTGACCATACAAACCATTCAGTCAAGAAAAACTACAGTTCGGTGAACTAAAATTTCTAGAAAATTTCTTTCAAAATATCTTTGAACCATAAAATTGAAACAACTAAAAAATATTACATATGAAAACTTTACAAAAAACCATTCTTACGCTTGCGATTAGCCTATCTACCACTTACACTTTTGCACAAACTGCTTACGAAAAAGCCATGATGCCGAAAGTTCAAACCATCGAAATGCCAAAACCTAATCCAGATGATTACACTGCTCAAGCCAATGATTTTGCAAGAATTGGAGACAAAGAAAAAACACTTTGGCAACCGTATTATTACGCTGCTTTTTCTATTCTAAAAAAAGGAAGAACACTGATGCAACAAAACCAAATTGCACAACTAGACGAAGTGGCAAAAGAAGCTCAAAATTACATTGACAAAGCAGAAGCACTTTCTCCGAATAATGCAGAAATCTATATTTTGAAAAAAATGAATCACGGACTTAAAATGATGGTAAACCCTATGGAAAGATACCAGACTGAAGGTCTCGCTGCTCAAAATGCTCTTGCTGACGCTAAAAAATTAGATCCAGAAAATCCTAGAATTACAATTATGGAAGCCGAAGATTTATATTTCACTCCAGAACAATTCGGCGGAAGCAAAACGAAAGGAATTGAACTTTTTAAGAAAGCTTTAGAACAGTTCAAAACTTACAAAATAAAATCGTCTCTTGACCCAAATTGGGGACAAGGTGAAGCGAATTATTTTATTGCTCAAGCGAAATAGTTTTCAAAAAAAACTGCTTTAAAAACCACGGAAATTTCGTGGTTTTTATTTTCTATAGTTTTCTTTAACTAAAAAACCAACCTCTTTTTTACATTTCAGTATACAAAAATGACGGTTCAGTCAACTAAAATTTGAAAGCGCCTCTTATAAAACTACCTTTACATCAAGAAATTTAACCCAATCACAAAATATTAATTTTTAAAATTCAAACACTATGGAAACGTACAAAACTACACAAGAACAGAAACTAGAAAACGCTAGAAAGCACGTAAAAAGAATCAAAGGTTTTTACACGCACGCTTTGGTTTTCGTACTGGTAAACGTATTTATTATTTTCTCTAATGCAATTGCAGACGGAAAAGGTTTTAATGACATGGATAATTATTACACGGCTTTTTTCTGGGGTTTCGGCTTATTGGCTCATGGTTTATCGGTTTTTGGTGGTGAGCTGTTTTTAGGCAGAAACTGGGAAGAAAGAAAAATCCAAGAAATTTTAAACGAAAAATAATTTTAAAATATTATTTTTAGAAAATGAAACTCGAGGTAATCAAAAAAGCGGCGCTTAACCTACTCTACATCAATATTATTGTAAGTCTTTTTATCTTCTTAATCGATGGTGGAGAAAAAACATTCGAAAGATACTCTGTTACTTTCCTTATTTCTGGAATGTACACGTTTTTCATAGGTTTAGGAAACGGTTTTTTAAACGATTATCTAGATTCTAAATTCTCGTGGACAGAGGAAACCCGCAAAAGAACCATCGCGGCGATTGTAGGAACTTTGGTGATGAATATTGCACTGGTTTATTTTTGTAATTATTTGAATTTCATTGTTATACAAGGCAAAAATCCAGAAAAATTCTTCACCGGTGAGATGAACTTCATCAATTGGTTTTTCATCAATTTTGCGATTATGATTTCGGCAATTGGTCACGCTCGAGGTTTTATGGCGGCGTGGAAAAACTCTACCAAAAAAGAAGTAGTAGAACAAAAACTCATCGCCAAATCTGCCAATGCGCAATTTGAAAGTTTAAAAAATCAATTAGACCCGCATTTTTTATTCAATTCTCTGAACGTTTTAGACTCTTTAATTGAAGAAAATCCTATTCAAGCGCAACGTTTTACCAATTCTATGTCGAAGATTTATCGCTATGTTTTGG
The DNA here is from genome assembly GCF_041431305.1 of Cloacibacterium sp. Arc13. NCBI lineage: Bacteria > Pseudomonadati > Bacteroidota > Flavobacteriia > Flavobacteriales > Weeksellaceae > Cloacibacterium > Cloacibacterium sp. Arc13. The sequence goes on along the minus strand of NZ_JASMRM010000001.1, from coordinate 204,782 downwards.
AACAAAAAGACAAGGAACTGGTTTCGGTGGAAGAAGAAATAGATTTTGCCAAAACCTATTGCGAACTGTTGAAAACCAGATTTGAAGATGCTGTAACCTTTGATTTCAACATTTCAGAGGAAGACAAAAAAGGTTTTGTAGTACCACTTTCTTTGCAACTTTTGCTCGAAAATTCTATTAAACACAATTTTGCCACCTCATCTAAACCATTGAATATCAAAATATTTACAGAAAAAGGAAACCTCATCATCGAAAATAATTTGCAAACCAGAGAATTGCCGAATAAATCTACAGGAGTAGGTTTGGCAAACATTGTTTCGAGATATAATTTATTAACCGAAAGAAATGTCTTCGTAGAAAAATCTGAAGCTTTCTTCCGTGTGAAACTCCCTATTTTAACAGAAAAAATGAACCCTATGAATCCATATACTCCATCACAAGAACAATTGGCTTACGAAAAAGCCGCAAAACGAGTAGAAGAACTCAAAGGTTTCTACGGAAACTTAATTTCTTACTGCATTTTTATTCCATTTTTAATTTTTATTAATTTCCAAACTTCGCCTAAATATCATTGGTTTTGGTGGCCAATGTTAGGTTGGGGAATCGGTGTAATTTCTCACGGAATTAAGACTTTCGGAATCGGAACAGATTGGGAAGAACGCCAAATCAAAAAATACATGGAAAAAGAAGAAGAAAACGCCAGAAAATGGAAATAATTATGAAAAATCAAGATAAATTCAACGAAATTGCTTACAAAAAAGCTCAAAAAAGAGTAAAAGACATCAGAACGTATTATTACATGGTTTTGGGATATTTAGCAGTGGGTTATTTCATAGTTAGCCGAAATTATGACGGGAATCTTCTTAATATTTCTAGAAATTACAGCGTTTGGATAGTTATCTTATGGGGAATTTTTCTTTTGGGTTACGGAATTTATTTATTCACACCTTATTTCAGAAATTGGGAAGAAAGAAAAACCAAAGAATTAATGGAGAAATACAAACAAAAAAATTAAAAAAATGGAACCTATAAACGATAAAAATATTCAATACGAAAGAGCCAGAAAAAGGGTGAAAGAAATCAAAGGTTTCTATATTCACGCTTTGGTTTATGTTTTGGTCAACTTGTTTTTAATTCTGTCTACATCCATAAAATACGATTCTTTTGAAACGTTTTTCAAGCAGAATCAATTCTGGGGAATCGGACTTTGGGGAATTGGACTTTTTGCTCATGGTTTATCCGTTTTCTTGCCTAATTTTATCCTCGGAAAAAACTGGGAAGAAAAGAAAATACGTGAATTGATGGAAAGAAATAGAAATTTGAAAATTTGAAAAAATGAGCTAATTTGGAGATGAAATTATTCTTAAAAATAGATTCTTCATTCCGTTTCACTTCACTCAGAATGACATTAGAAAACCAAACTTTACCTTGAACTTTGAATTGAAAATATGAAAGTAGTAATTATAGAAGACGAAAAACCAGCCGCGAGAAAACTCGAAAGATTATTAAGCAATTTTACTGATTTACAATTGGTTGCAACGCTCCATTCTGTGGAAGACGCTGTAGATTGGTTCAGTAAAAACGAACATCCGAAACTGATATTTTCAGACATCGTTTTGGGTGATGGTTTGTCTTTTGATATTTTTGAGAAAGTTCCTACCAAAAGTTTCATCATTTACACTACTGCTTTTGATCAATATACCTTAAAAGCCTTCAAACTCAATTCCATAGATTATCTTCTCAAGCCAATTTCAGAAGAAGATTTAGCCAAAGCAATTGAAAAATTCAAAAGTTTTTTGCCTTCAGAAGAAACACACAACGCTTTGGAAATGAAATCTTTAATCAAAGAAAATCAACCGAAATTATCTAGAATTCTAGTGAAAATTGGATATAATTTGAAGGTCATCAAAACTGAAGAAATTTGCTGTTTTTATTCTGAAAACAAAATTGTTTATGCACAGACTTTAGAACGCAGTTTTCCGACAGATTTTACCTTAGATGAATTGGAAGAAGTTTTGAATGAAAAAACGTTTTTCCGTGTAAACAGACAGTTTATCATCAGTTCAGATTGTATCAAAAACATTCATACTTCACCGAATTATAAAGTAGAATTACAAGCGCAACCAGCCGAAGAAATTACAGTTAGCAGAGAACGTGTGAAAGATTTTAAAGATTGGTTGGTGAAGTAATTGAAAATTGAAAGTGCAAAATTGAAAATGATTACTATAGAAGAAATTGTAGATTTTACAAAAGATTTCTTAAAAGAAGATAATATTTTTCCTGACACTGATATTTTTTCTTTAGGGATTTATGGTGATGATATGGATGAATTTCTTGGAAGCTATCACAAAAAATATAATGTCAATTTTAATAACTATTTATGGTATTTTCATAATGAAGAAGAAATTAGCAATAACTTTTCAATTGGAAAAATATTCTTTAAACCTCCTTATGATAGCGTAGAAAGAATCCCAATAACTCCAGAAATTTTAACAAAATTTGCTAATACAAAGGTTTGGGAAATTGATTATCCAGAACATCAACTTCCCAAATATCGCTATGATGTTTTAATAGACCAAATAATCTTTGGAGGATTAGCTTTAATAATTCTATATTTTAGTTTTAAAGACTGTTTTGGACCAAATCAACCCTTATAAAACTCACTCGCAGAATTGATAAAATGCTGAAAAGCTTCCGTAACCTCTTTCTGAATTTTATTGGTTAAAGGAAACGGAACCATGTGCGAATATTCATAAGGAAAATCCTGAATTTCTACCTCAGTTTTTATATTTCTGTAACCGCCTTGCAAAGTATTGAGCGCTTCCATAGGTGGTGCAACTTCATCTTTTTCAAGGACATAGAGTTTAATTTGATGATGCAGTTTTTTAATTCTGTCTTCTCTTTCTTTTTGGAAATAATTGTATCTCAACATCATTTTGAACCAACTTTCCTGTGGATGTAATTTCTCGTCTTGAAAATGACCTAATCTTTCATCTGACTGAAAATCAGAGCTTAACAATTCTGCAAAAACGGTTTGCATTTTTATGGCAGCTCTTGCATCCATAATGTATTTAGAAATCGGGAACATTCTGTCAATCGTCATTCCGCCACAAAAACAGAATAATTTAGAATTTTCAAAAATTCCTTCAGGGTCTGCCATTTTTAGAATCATCGACAAAAATGAACCAATAGAATAGCCAAATAAATCAATAGAAGTTTCCGTTGAAATACTTTTAATCTTCTGATTTCTAATATCTTTCACCACTTGAATAACATCTGAATACGTCTGAAAACCAGACCAAAAAATTCTCTGAGGATGCGCTTCTAACCGTGAACTAATGGCTGCATTTACAAATGAACAATTGGTGTTTTCGGGATAATTTTTCTTTCTAAACTGTGCTACTTCTACCATTGCACGTCTGTCACTCCAGATTTCTTCGGCTCTGTTCATGTGAAATGCAATCGGGAAAAGAATGATGGCTTTTTTGGTTTTTTGAGCCAATTCATAAGCCCAAGGTAAATATTTATCCCACTTTTTCTCGTTCAATCCATGGAAAAAAATGAGCGTTCCTTCGGCGATTTCTACATCTGCTCTTTTGAGAATATAATAGTCGAAATGTTTATTTCTTTCGATGTCAAAATCTTTTACATCAATACTGGAAAAACCGTAAAGCGTTTGTTTTTCATTGCTTTCTTTGAAATGTGTTAGGTGTTTTTCGCAGGATGTGGTATAAAAAGAACCATTGAGTAAATCTGCTTTTTTAGAATGAAAATGAATGGTTTCTATCGTTACATTTAGGTCTTCAATTATTTTGAAATTTCCTTCTTTTTCAAAGTTTTCTTTTAAAATTTCATAGAGTTCATTGTAATTCATAAGCATCATTTTAATTATAACTTCAAAATAAAAGTTTTTATTGCTTAAAAGCCTTTATTGATAAGGTTTTTTTTCTAAACTAAAAAAAGCAGCCTAAGACAGACTGCTTTACTTTATATTTTTAAAATTTCTAAGAAATCACTCCGCTTCCTAATAATTCTTCGCCTACATACCAAGCTGCGAACTGTCCTTCTGCAATCGCAGATTGAGGATTTTCGAATTCTATGAAAAATCCTTCTTCAAACTGATAAAGCGTGGCTTTTTCTAGAGGTTGACGGTATCTAATTCTCGCCAAAACTTCCATAGATTCTCCGTTTTTAAGGCGTAAATCTTCACGAACCCAATGCAATTCTGAATTGTCAATTTTCAAAGCTTTTCTAAATAATCCTGGGAAATTTCTTCCTTCGCCTACATACACTAAATTATTTTCCATGTCTCTGGAAATGAGGAAACAAGATTCCTTATGACCGCCAATTCCGAGACCTTTACTTTGACCGATTGTGTAAAATTGTGCACCTTGATGTTTGCCAATTACTTTTCCGTCTGATTTTTTGTAATGGATTTTTGCAGACAAATATTCCAACTCTTCTAATTTTGAAGAAAATTCAGGTTTTTCTTTGTGATATTCAGCAAAATCACTGAAAATTTCTACAATTTCGCCTTCTTTGGCTTTTAATTGTTGCTGAAGAAAAGTCGGTAAACTTACTTTCCCGATGAAACAAAGACCTTGAGAATCTTTTTTATCCGCAGTTGCCAATTCCATTTCTCTGGCAATTTCTCTTACTTCTGGTTTGGTAAGTTCACCAATCGGGAAAAGTGCTTTAGAAAGCTGTTTTTGACTCAATTGACACAAGAAATAACTTTGGTCTTTGTTATTATCTTTCCCAGCTAAAAGTTGATACACTTCTTCCCCATTTTCATTGGTAAAAGAATCTAATCTGGCGTAATGTCCTGTTGCTACTTTATCTGCACCTAGTGAAAGTGCGGTTTCTAGAAAAACATCGAATTTTACTTCTCGGTTGCACAAAACATCAGGATTAGGAGTTCTCCCCTTTTCGTATTCGGCAAACATATAATCTACAATACGTTCTTTGTAGAGTTCGCTCATATCAATCACTTGGAACGGAATTCCCAGTTTTTTGGCCACTAAAAGAGCATCATTACTGTCTTCAATCCAAGGACATTCATCTTCTAAAGTTACGGAAGCATCGTTCCAATTTCTCATAAAAAGTCCGATGACTTCGTGACCTTGTTTCTGCAACAAATACGCTGCAACGCTGGAGTCTACACCTCCTGATAAACCGACTACTATTTTCATAATTGAGTTACGCTTTCGTTAAGGGAAAGTTTTACGACTGCAAAATTACGAATTAAAAACTCATTTGAAATTTTTCTGCTAAATTTGAATCATAGAAATTTTCTAAAAATGAAAAAATTATCTCTTTTCTTTCTGATGCTGATGTCTTTTTCGGCATTTTCACAGGTGGAAAACTCTACACAAAACTCTAAATGGACTTTTGGTGGTTATGCTGGTTTAACTGGCGGTTTTGGCAGTAATAGCAGCATTGCAGTACATATTGCACCAAGAGTAGGCTATAAAATTTCTGAAAATTTAGAAACAGGTTTGATGGGAAGTCTCAATTGGCAAAACTCATCTTATTCTTATTCTACTTTGTTTGGAATTGGGCCATTTGTGAATTATTATTTGGGCAGAAATTTCTATTTGGGTTCTCAATTTCAGGAATATTTTATCAGTCAAAAAGTAAAATCTTCAGAAGAAAAATACAGTTCAAACGAAGCTGCACTTTACATTGGTGGCGGTTATATGCAGAGAATGGGCAACAATTCTTATTTGCAGATTGGCGGAATGTATAACGTACTTTGGAAACAAAACAGCAGTATTTTCAGCAGTGGTTTTGTGCCTAATATTGGGGTGGTTTTTGGGTTGTAAAAATGAAAAGCTATTTATTATTTGGAATTTTAAATTCCATTTTTGGAATATTTATTGGAATAATTGTTTATTTACTATCTATTGGAGATGGATACGAAATATTTATAGTCACTCTGCCAATTTCTAATTTTATCATATCTTTCTTTTTATGGAAAATAATAGTTAGAAAAGACAATTTTAATATTTTTAAAATCATTATTGTCACTTTACTATCAGGTACTTTAAATCATTATTTTTGCTTTATTATTGATAGTATAATTGCAACATTAGGATTTTATATTAATGGTAGCTTTGTAGATTCTTTAGGTGGAAGACCCGCAAATCCTTTTGAAATGTTGACAGGTGGATTATACTTATCTTTTTTTAGTCTTCTTTTATTTGGCTGGTTAACTTTGTTAATGTCTATAATATCTGCAATATTTACATATCTTTTTTCTAAATTTTCTTCAAAAATTAAATCATAAAAAACCTCCGAAATTTCGGAGGTTTTGCTTTATGCTTTTTGTTTAGATTTCTTTTGGGTTTCACCTTCTAAAGCATCTTTGGCTTCGTTTAGTTTGAGAACTACGGTTTCGCCTTCAGAGAATTGTTTATTTACCAACATTTCTGCCAATAAATCTTCTATATATTTTTGGATTGCACGTTTTAGAGGTCTTGCTCCAAAATCTTTGTCCCAACCTTTCTCTGCGATGAAATCTCTAGCTTCGTCTGTTAATTCTACTTTGTAGTTTAGTTTTTCGAGACGTTTGTAGAGTTTATTTAACTCAAGGTCAATAATTTTCTTGATGTCTTCTTTTTCAAGAGAATTGAAGATGATAATATCATCTATTCTGTTTAAGAATTCTGGTGCAAAAGCTTTTTTCAGAGCGTTTTCTATGGTTGCTCTCGCTCTCGCATCAGAAGAAGTTTTCTTCGCAGAAGTTCCGAATCCTACTCCATCCCCGAAATCTTTTAAATCTCTGGTTCCGATGTTAGACGTCAAGATGATAATCGTATTTCTGAAATCCACTTTTCTGCCTAAAGAATCGGTAACGTGACCTTCATCTAAAATTTGCAATAAAATATTGAAAACATCTGGGTGTGCTTTTTCTATTTCGTCTAATAAAACTACCGCATAAGGTTTTCTACGAACCGCTTCAGTTAATTGACCGCCTTCTTCATAACCTACATATCCTGGAGGCGCTCCTACCAATCTAGAAACTGCGAATTTCTCCATGTATTCACTCATGTCTATTCTAATCAATGCATCATCAGAATCGAATAATTCACGAGCCATTACTTTTGCTAATTCGGTTTTACCAACACCTGTTGTTCCCAAGAAAATAAATGTACCAATCGGTCTGTTTGGATCTTTAAGACCTGCTCTATTTCTTTGGATGGCTTTCACCACTTTTTTCACAGCATCTTCTTGGCCAATGACTTTTCCGTTGAGTAAATTATCCATATTGGCTAATTTATCCATCTCGTTTTTGCCCACTTTTGTTACTGGAACTCCAGACATCATCGAAACTACCTCAGCTACATTTTCTTCGGTTACCACTTCTTTTTTCTCCTTCACTTCTTTGTCCCATTTGTCTTGAGCTACTGCCAATTCTAGTTGTAAACGCTCTTCTTCATCTTTTAATTTTCTCGCTTCTAAATAATCTTGGGCTTTTACCGCTTTTTGTTTCAGTTCCTTAATTTCTTCAATTTGCTTTTCATGCTCAATGATGTCAGTAGGAACTTTCATATTTTTGATATACACTCTAGAACCTGCTTCGTCCATCGCATCAATCGCTTTGTCTGGAAGGAATCTATCGGTAATATATCTCGAAGTAAGGTTTACACACGCTGCAATCGCTTCGTCTGTATAGGTTACATTATGGTGATCTTCGTATTTGTCTTTAATTTGATTCAAAATCAAAATGGTTTCTTCCACAGAAGTAGGTTCTACCATTACTTTTTGGAAACGTCTTTCTAAAGCACCATCTTTTTCGATGTACTGACGGTATTCGTCTAAAGTAGTCGCACCGATGCATTGAATTTCGCCTCTTGCTAAAGCAGGTTTAAACATATTAGAAGCATCTAAACTTCCTGTAGAACTTCCCGCACCAACAATCGTGTGTAACTCATCTATGAAAAGGATAACGTCTCTGTTTTTCTCCAACTCGGTCATAATCGCTTTCATTCTCTCTTCGAACTGACCTCTGTATTTAGTTCCTGCAACTAGACTTGCTAAATCTAACGTAATTACACGCTTGTTAAACAGAACTCTAGATACTTTTTTCTGCATGATTCTGAGCGCTAAACCTTCTGCAATGGCAGATTTACCAACGCCTGGTTCCCCAATCAAAAGCGGATTGTTTTTCTTACGTCTTGACAGAATTTGAGAAACTCTTTCAATCTCTTTTTCTCTACCAATTACAGGGTCTAGTTTCCCTTCAGAAGCTAGCGCAGTAAGATCTCTACCAAAATTATCTAAAGTTGGCGTTTTGCTTTTTCCTGTTCCTAGATTTCCAGTAGGCTTTTTCATTTGACCATATTCTTCACGCTCTTCGTCATCATCATACGCAGAACTTTTTGGCAACTGACCAGAGTTTTTAAGCATAGATTGATATTCTTTAGCTACGCTATCATAGTCAATTTCGTAAGCGCTTAAAATATTGGTAGTAGGATCTTCCATTTTATAGAGAATTCCTAACAAAAGATGAACAGTATTAATTTCTGAAGCTCTGTATTGTCTGCATTCTAAATCTGCTCTTTTTACCGCATAATCTGCTAATTTGGTGAAAGAAACATTCTCCTTTTCTTCTGAAAAAGGATTGGTATTTACGTTCATATTTTCAATCTTTCTGCGAATCTGAGTAAGATCTGCCTGAAGATTTTCTAATATTTCTTTAGCTGAATTATCCGTCTGAATAATTCCCAGCAAGAAATGTTCAGTCGATAAAAATTCGCTATGCAAACGTTTTGCTTCGCTTTTACTGTGTTTGAAGACTTTGGTTAAGCCTTCTGAAAATTTATTTTCCATGATAATTTCTCTCAATAAAATTCTAATGAAGTCAATATGAATTGATTTCGTAAATCAAAGTTACAAATACTTTACCAAACTTATATTATGACTTTATGACATTATTTTACAAAATTAATAGCAGGAAATTAGTAATTTTGTCGTCTTAAATTTTTTGAAATGGACGCGAATTGGGCAAATTATGTAGGTTATGCTGCATCATTCTTTGTAGTGCTGAGCTTTATGGTGAAAAACATTAAGCAAATTAGAGTGATTAATCTTATCGGTTGTATCGCTTTTGTAATTTATGGTGTTTTCAGCGGAATGTTGTGGCCTATCATTATTCCTAACGCAATTCTTTGCGTTATACAACTTTATCATTTAATAAAACACGATTAAAAGTTTTACATAATGAAAATTTTGGTAAGCGTTTTCAATAATTTATACACCGATCAGCGTGTGGAAAAATTCTGCAAAACCTTGCACGAAAATGCTTACCAAATAGAAGTAATAGGCAATAATTGGGGCGGAAATCCCGAAATGAAAAGGCCTTATCCATTTTCAAGAATTTCTTTACAGTCCAAAAAATTACGTTTCGCTTACTTAGAATTTCAGTGGAAATTATTCTTGGTATTGATGAAAAAAGCCGACCGAAATACAACTCTTCACGCCAACGATTTAGATGCACTTTTACCCAATTATTTGGTTTCAAAAATCAAAGGAATTCCTTTAGTTTGGGACAGTCACGAGATTTTTACCGAAATGCCCACTGTTACCAATCGTTGGGTTCAGCATGTTTGGAGACTTCTGGAAAATGCTTTGATTAGAAAAATCAAATATTTTATAACGGCAAATGATTCTTATGCCAACTGGTTTGAAACCAATTATAAGATTAAAAGGCCCATCGTCATTAGAAATTTTCCTCAAAAATCAGAACCACCGAAAAGTTTCGTTGAAAATTCTCCTAAAATCATTCTTTACCAAGGAACCATCAATTATTCTAGAGGAATTGATAAAATGATTGAAGCGATGAAATTTATTGAAAATGCAGAATTTCATATTGCAGGAAGAGGTCCTTTTTTAGAAGAATATCAACAACTTGTCCAAAAATTACATCTAGAAAATAAAGTAAAATTCTTAGGGAATCTACATCCAGATGATTTAAGAAAAATTACCGAAAAAGCAGATGTAGGTTTAAGCATCGAAGAAAATAAAGGTTTAAGTTATTACTACTCACTTCCGAATAAAATCTCAGATTACATACAAGCCAGAGTTCCTGTAGTGGTTTCTAAATTCCCCGAAATGCAGAAAATTGTAGAAAATTATCATGTAGGAGAATTCATCACTTCTCACGAACCAAAACATTTGGCCGAAAAAGTAAAAACCGTTTTAGAAAAGGGGAGAAGTTCTTATCTTCCTCAACTGGAAATTGCTTCCCAAGAAATTTGCTGGGAAAATGAAACCCCTAAAATTCTAGAGCTTTATGAAAGAGTAGCTCCACAACATAGACAGTTCAAAAGAAGCGAATAACCAATTGATAACCCCGATTGCAGCGAAAATCCCGCAGTAAGCTTTGGCGAAAGTTGCTGCACGAGGAATTGCAGCGAAAAGCGGGACTACAAGTGAAAATATTTAGAAATTTTCTGTTTCTAAAAATTCTTACCTTTGTACCATGACAATTCAAGAAAAACAACAAGAAATCATAGAAGAATTCGAGTTTCTGGACGATTGGGAACAGAAATACGAATACATTATAGACTTGGGAAAAGAACTGAAAGGTTTGCCTGAAGATAAAAAAACAGACGAAAATCTGATTAAAGGTTGTCAGTCAAAAGTTTGGTTAGACGCCGAATTTAGAGACGGAAAATTGTTCTTCAATGCAGATTCTGACGGAATTTTACCGAAAGGAATTGTTTCACTTTTGGTGAGAATTTACAGCGGTCATTCTACCCAAGAAATCTTGGATTCTGATTTTGATTTTATCTCAAAAATCGGTTTGCAAGAATTTTTATCGCCTTCTAGAGCCAATGGTTTGATGGCAATGACGAAACAAATTAAGTTCTACGCGGTTGCATTTCAGTTAAAATCGTGAAAAAAATCCTAGCATATCGTTTTTCAGCTTTTGGAGATGTGGCGATGATTGTGCCCGTTCTGAAAGAATTTTTGGCACAAAATCCTGACACAGAAATTGTTTTCGTTTCCAGAAAAAACTTTGCTGATTTATTCGATGGAGTAGAGCGATTGACTTTTCGTGGCGTAAATCTGGATGATTACAAAGGATTTTTCGGACTTAGAAAATTGGCTTTAGAACTGAAAAAGGAATTTCAGCCCGATTTTGTAGCCGATTTGCACAATGTTTTGCGCACTAAAATTCTGAGTTTTTTCTTCAAAAAAACGGCAACACTTGACAAAGGAAGAACCGAAAAAAAATTACTTACGAGAAAGGAAAATAAAATTAAAAAACCACTGAAATCAACTACAGAACGTTATGCAGATGTTTTCAGAAAATTAGGTTTTACCCTAAAACTTTCTCATCAATTATTGCCAAAAACTCAACAAAAATCTGGAATTGGATTTGCTCCTTTTGCTCAACATGCAGGGAAAATGCTTCCCATTGAAAAATCTCTAGAATTGGTGAAAACACTTTCTAAAAATCATCCAATTTATCTTTTTGGTGGCGGAAAAAAGGAAGTAGAAATTCTATCAAAATGGGAGCAAGAGATTGAAAATGTAACTTCTCTCGCTGGGAAACTTTCACTAAGAGAAGAACTTCAGAAAATTTCTGAATTAGAACTCATGATTTCTATGGATTCTGCCAATATGCATTTGGCAAGTTTGGTGGGAACTAGAGTAGTTTCGGTTTGGGGAGCTACTCATTATTTCGCTGGCTTTTTAGGATACGGACAGTCCGAAAATGACATTGTAGAAATTACAGATTTAGAATGCAGACCTTGTTCTGTTTTTGGCAATAAACCTTGTTTCCGTGGGGATTATGCTTGCCTTAACCAAATAGAAATTTTAGAAATCTTGAAGAAAATTTAGATTTAATTTCATTCATAATTTTTTAAAAACATCTAAGATGTTTTCTTAATGAACTTAATCCCTTAATAGAGACTTAATGTTTAAATTTTAATCTCAATAAATACTTGTATTTCTTATCTTTGCTTTATGCAAATTGTACTCATCGGTTCTGGAAATGTGGCATTTCACTTAGCAAAAGCTTTTACCGAAGCTCAAATTCCTATTTCTCAAATTTTTGGAAGAAATACTACCGAACTTCAGAAAATTTCGGAGCAATTTTCCATTCCTTTTTCTACGGAAACGCTTGCTGATGCAGATTTGTACATTATTTCGGTGAGTGATTCTTCGATTGCTGAAGTTTCATCGCTCATCAAAAATGAAAATGCTTTGGTTGCACATACTTCTGGTTCTGTTTCACGTGAAGCATTGAGTGGAAATTACAGAAAATCAGTTTTTTATCCGCTTCAAACGTTTTCAAAATCTAAAAATTTAGACTATTCTAAAATTCCTTTTTTCATAGATGCAGAAAATGAAAATGATGAAGAAATTTTGAAAAATTTGGCTTCTAAAATTTCTAAAAACGTAATGCTTGCCAATGATGAAAAACGAAAATACATTCATTTGACCGCGGTTTTTGCTTGTAATTTTGTGAATCATTTGTACGCGAGAGCTAAGGAAATATCTGATAGTCAAGGAATTCCGTTTGATTATTTCTTACCATTAATTGACGAAACTACCCAGAAAATACATGAATTAGAACCAAAATTGGCACAAACTGGACCTGCTATTAGAAATGATGAAAAAGTGCTAAAACTTCATGAATCTTTATTAACCGATGAAGAAAAACTAAAAATCTATAAAACCTTAAACGAATCGATAAAGAAAATGTATCATTTTGAGTAAAATCGCTTATTTGTAAAGTCGTTAATCGTATTTTTTACAACTTTACAACTTAGCGGTTTTACAACTTTACAACATAGAAAATATGAGTCATTTAGAAAAATTAAAAAATATAAAAGCCTTTGTTTTTGATGTAGACGGTGTTTTCACAGACGGTAGCGTTTATCTATTGCCAGAAGGAAACATGTGCAGAGTGATGAATGTTTTAGATGGTTTTGCAGTGGTAAAAGCATTGAAAAAGAAATATAAAATCTGTGTTATTACGGGCGGAGATGACCCAATGGTTCGTCACAGAATACATTATTTGGGTATCACTGATTATTATTCAAAAGTGCATCATAAATTAGAAAAATTCGAAGAGTTTAAAGCCAAATATCAACTTCAAAACGAAGAAATTCTTACGATGGGAGACGATATTCCAGACATCAAAATGATGAAAATTTCTGGAATTTCGGCTTGTCCGCTAAATTCTGTAGCAGAAGTAAAAGAAATTTCGGACTATATTTCTCCTATTTACGGTGGAAAAGGCGCTGTAAGAGACGTGATAGAACAAGTCATGAAAGTGCAAGGAAATTGGGAAGATGATGATACGCAGTCTATTTAAGTGGGAGAGTTTGTAGAATTGGAGAGTGGGAGAGTGGGAGAATGAAAAAATTTATTTTAGTGTTTTAATTTTTTCTCTATAGAATTGGTTAATATCTTCACTAACAATAATTTTATTTTTTCTTAAATAAAGTACAGAATCAGAGTTTTTATTCTTTATAATGGAATCTCCAACTTGGAGTTTATCATAAATAAAAAAGGGAATTTCTTTTGTTATGCCATTTTCTAATTTTACTTCTTTAAACCTCTTTCCTTGATTTCTTTCCTCGAAAAGATTTACAATTTTACCTGAATATTTTTTTTCTCTAATTGCATCATATTCACTTTTATTGTAGTCGAAAGAATTAGATTGAAATTTTGTAATAATTATCACCAAAAGAATACAAATACCTAAAATCAAAAAAAACTTTAATTTGAACTTTTGAAAAGTCAATATGGCCATTATCTTTCATTACTTTAAGTTTTTTTTCATCTCAAAAATACTAATTTTGCTTGATTAAAAATCATTTTTAGATTACAACATATTTACACTTTTACGACTTTACAACTTTACAAAGAAAAAATGAAAATATTACTCGGCTCTAATTCACCCAGAAGAAAAGAACTTTTACAAAGTTTAGGTTTTGATTTTGAGGTGGTTTCTATAGATTGTGACGAAGTTTTTCCAGAAAATTTATCCGTAGAAAATATTGCAGGATACCTTTCGGAACTCAAAGCAGGTGCTTATAGAAATTTAGAAAAAAATGAAATTTTGCTCACTTCTGATACGATTGTTACCTTTGAAGGAAAAGTTCTCGGAAAGCCTAAGAATAGAGAAGAAGCGGTAGAAATGCTTCAACATTTGTCAGGGAAAACTCACCAAGTTTACACCGCTGTTTCATTTAAAAGTTCTGAAAAAATTATCACTAAAACTGATATAGCAGATGTAGAATTTTCAGAAATTTCTGACCAAGAAATCAATTTTTACATCGAAAATTATCATCCATTTGACAAAGCCGGAAGCTACGGAATTCAGGAATGGTTAGGCATGGCAAAAATTTCAAAAATCAATGGCAGTTTTTACACGATTATGGGATTGCCTACACATTTGGTTTACGAAACTTTAAAAGATTTAGGTTTCTAAAAAATTCCTTATTTTTACTGAATGTTTTTCGCCTCAATAACAATAAATTGTGGCAATTTCAGTTATTAAAGCACTCCATGAAAAAATATATACTTCTCGCTTTAGGTTCTGCAGTTTTTTTGGCTTGTTCGCCAAGAAAAGATGGCTATTTGAACCGTAAATATCAAGGTTTCACCACTTTTTACAATGTTTTGTTCAATGGAGAAGAAGCGCTCAATGCTGAATTGAAACAGCGAGATAAATCTTACCGAGATAATTTTCATGCGCCTTACATTAAATTACTCACTTACGAAGAGCAGATTTCTTCTGCTCAAATGGAAAATTTAGGCGTTTCTGATAACGAAGAAGGAGTAGCACCAGAAGATTTTTACAGAGATGACACCGAAACTGGAGCTTCTGTTGCCAATACTGGAGTAAGCACTTTAGAAATCGCAGAAATGAAGGCTCAAAAAGCGATTGATAAACATTCGATGATGTTTAAAGGCGAAGAAAAAAACAAAACTATTTTTGATGCTTATCTTGTTTTAGCAAAAGCCAGATTGTTCAAAAATAAGCCTTTGGAAGCACTTGACGCACTCAATACAGTTCAAAAAATTTATAAAAAAGACAAGAGACTTTCTTTAGCCAAAGTTTACGAAGCCTACACTTACGGAAAAATGAAGGACTATTACCGTGCAGATGAAACCTTCCGTGAGTTGAAAGAAAATAAAAAACTCAAAAAATCTGAGAAAAAATTACTGAGTATTTTCTATTCGGAAATGCTTTTAAACGCTGGTAAAAAAGAAGAAGCAGTAACAGAATTAGAAAGTGCGTATAAACTCAATAAAAACAAAAAATTAAGAAGCAGAATTGCTTTTCTTCGTGGACAAATCCTTGCCAATCTTGGCAAAAATGAAGAAGCGAGAGAAAGTTTCGTGACTGCTTATAAAAACGCCAGAAATTTTGAATTTGAAGTAAAATCTCAAGTAGAAATCGCCAAAACATTCAATGGAAAAGATGATGATTACGATGGCGCAAAAGAATATTTGGAAAAAATCAGCAAAAAAGGAACCTATGCTTCTAGAAAAAATGAATTCTATTATGCGCTAGGTTTAATGGCGAAAAAAGCTGGTAAAAAGGAAGAAGCACAAGAATTTTTCCAGAAATCTATTAAAGAAAAAGTATCTGATCCTCAAGTTAGAGGTTTGGCTTACTATGAAATCGGGAAAAAGTTTTTTGAAGATAATGACTATCTAAGCGCTGGTGTTTATTACGATTCTGCTTATGCCGCGATGAATTATGCACCTGCAAAAGAAGAACTGAAATCGCTTACCGAAAACATAAAAGACATTTCTAAAAATTATTATCTCATCAAAAAGAACGACAGCATTCTGAAACTGACTAAAATGTCTAATGATGAGCGAATTGCCTTTTTTAACAAACATATTGAAGGCATAAAAGCCAAAGAAGCAAAGGAAGAACTCGAACGTAAAAAAGCAGAAAAAGAAAGCAAAAATAGAGTAGAAACCGTAGATTTTGCCTTGTTAGGAAATAATGACAACAACAATTCTTTCTTGGATTTTAATGGAAGTAAAGGCTTCTATTTTGCCAATCAAGCCAGTATTTCTAAAGGCGAAAAAGAATTTAAGCAAATCTGGGGAAATAGAGCACTTACAGATAATTGGCGAACTTCTACCAAAATGAATTCTATAGAAGATCTTAAAAATGAAGCACTCGGAATTACGGCTGCTCCAGATCCTAGAAGATATGAACCTGATTTCTATATTGAAAAAATTCCGACCAAAACAGAAGAAATTTTAGCACTCAAAAAAGACAGAGATACGGCAAGTCTTGGTTTGGGAAGAATGTACGAAAACTTCTTTTCTAATACTTCTTTAGCCACCAAAACATTGTACAATTTGGTAGATTCTAAGACTGATGAAGAAACAGAATTGCAAGCATTGTATCAAATTTTTTCTATGAATTATGAGAAAAATCCTAGCGCTGCAGAACGTGCGAAACAGTTGATTTTAGAGAAATATCCTTACACTTCTTATGCAGAATTTGTGAAAAATCCTAAGAAAGCAGATTTCACCACTTCTGATTCTGAAGTAGAAAAAATCTATACACAAGCTTTTGCTCTTTACTCCGAAGAAAAATTTGACGATTCTAAAAAATTGATTGAAGAAACTTTACAGAAATATCCAAAAGATGTTTTGGTTCCTAAATTTACCTTGTTGAATGCCTTTAACACAGGAAAAACTGCAGGAAAAGAAATCATGATTCTTCAACTAGAACAATTAATGTTGAATTATGCGAAAACTCCTGAAGGTATAAAAGCAAAGGAAATGCTTCAATATCTGAAAAGCGATATAAAAGTGGAACAGTTCGATGATAATGGAAATCCTATTTCACCGAAAAACGAACCAGCAGTTGCGCCACAGAATGCGAATTCTAGCTCTACAAATCCTGAAAGAATTCAGCAAAATAATTCTAAACAAAGGAATTTGCAAGAAATCCAACAAGATGATCCGCAACAACCAAAAGATTTAAAACCTAAAAAATAAGCAGTTTACTGAACGCAAAGTTTAAATTTTTACAATCTTTAACAGATTGAGCAAAGTTTTTTCGCTTTGGCGAATGAAAAAGCAAACGCTTAAAAGGCGAATTTATTCGCTTCTTTGCTTTCTTATTCTTATACCAATTTTTAAGAAATCTTTGCGTGATAAATAGGAAGGATTGAAGATTATGATTTCTTCTTTACCCCGTGGAAATCTTTTAAATAAAACGGCTCGAAATACGCCACGTCTTCAAAATCTTGTCGGTTGAATTTCTCAACCGATTTTTTGATGAGATATTTCGCAGATGGATACACATTTTCATTAAAATCTGCTCCCGAAATTTGTAAAATCTCTTGCGCTTTTTTGGCTCCATCTCCTAAGAAAAGGATTTTTTTGCCTTCTAATTCTTTAAAAGATTGTTCGTCTAAGATTTTTGCTTCTGTCTCCGTCAACATCTCCCCTGAATTTCCATCAAAAACGGCGCAATAAACCTCCATTCTTCTCGCATCGATTAATGGAATGATTACATCATAGTTTTGACCTAAAAACGGCTCTATCATCGTTTCCAGAGAATTGACAGCAATGAGAGGAACTTTCAGTCCATAACAAAAACCTTTTGCCGAAGCTGCGCCAATTCTAAGTCCGGTGTAAGAACCTGGACCTTTTCCTAATGAAACTGCTTCAATATCTTTCAGAGAAATTTCTGCGCCTTCTAAAGCCCATTCTACAAAAGTGTGTAGCGATTCTGACTGTTTATAGTTTTCTGAAACTTCTTCGCAAAGACATAATAATTCTTCGCCATCAGAAATAGCAACTGAACAGTTTTTAGACGAGGTTTCTATGTGGAGGATTTTCATTTTTTGATGTGGTAATTTGAAAATGTGATGATGTGATAATTTTTGCAAAGATAATCAACGAATCATCACATTAACAAATCAACAAATTATTTACGGTGAATCGTTCTCGGTTCTGCTTGTGCTTTTGGATAAATGCATAATTCTGCAATAGAAACTCTTTCTGGCGCGTTTACACAATACGAAATCGCATCTGCTATATCTTCTGCTTTCAGTGCTTCATAACCAGCATAAACAGTTGCAGCACGTTGTTCATCTCCTTTGAATCTTACTTTAGAAAAATCAGTTTCTACAGCTCCTGGCTGAATATTAGTCACTTTAATTCCAAATTCTGTAAGTTCTATTCTCATTCCTTCAGAAATAACGTCTACAGCACGTTTTGATGCACAATACACCACACCGTTTGCATACGTTTGTCTCGCAGCAACCGAAGAAATATTGATGATATGACCTGTATTTCTTGCTTTCATGATTTTAATAATCGGTTGAGAAACATAAAGCAGTCCTTTTACATTTCCATCCATCATCGCATCCCAATCTGCAATATTTCCTTCGGAAATCGATTCTAAACCATGAGCGTTTCCTGCATTATTCACCAAAACATCTATGTTTTTCCAATCTTCTGGAAGTGAATGGATGGCATTTTCTACTTCTTGCTG
Source organism: Cloacibacterium sp. Arc13 (assembly GCF_041431305.1). Lineage (NCBI taxonomy): Bacteria > Pseudomonadati > Bacteroidota > Flavobacteriia > Flavobacteriales > Weeksellaceae > Cloacibacterium > Cloacibacterium sp. Arc13. The sequence continues at coordinate 186,268 of NZ_JASMRM010000001.1, read as the reverse complement.
GTTTCTTACGTCAAAAACCAAACTGTACACTTCTGTTAAATTGCTTAATTCAATTTGTAATTGCTCTAAAACTTCTTTTCTACGACCACAAATGATTAATCTATGACCTTGTTTAGCAAAAGTTTCTGCGGTAGCTTTTCCTATTCCTGAAGTTGCACCAGTGATGAATATTGTTTTCATTTTAATATTTTTTTCTCGCGGATTTAGCAAATTATGCTGATTTTATAATTAATTTTTAAAAAATTTCTGCATAATCAGCACAGAATGCGAGAGTTAATTCGCATCAAATGCTTCAAAAGCGTCTTCTAAATGTGAAATTTTAAGTTTTCCTGTTTCGTCTGGAAGGACAGAAATAATATCAAACCTTACTTCTTTGTCTATATTTAGAGATTTTAGGTATTCGTCTGTGGCAGAAACGATGGATTTAATTTTCTTTTTGGTCACCGCTTCATGAGGTTCCATAAAAATATCTGTTCCTCTCGCTTTTACTTCTATCACTACTATTTTCCCTTCAAATTCTGTAATGATATCTACTTCTGCTTTTTGAAAACGAAAGTTTTTGGCCAAGATTTTATAGTTTTTTTCAACTAAAAATTGCTCTGCCAATTCTTCTGCAAGTTTACCAAAATCATTGTGTTCTGCCATAAATGAGTTCCGAGCTTAACGTGCTAAAATTCTACTTTTACCTTTTCCTCAACCTCAATTTTAACTTTTGCGCCAATAATTAATGGTCTATTGTCAAAAATATGTCCGTTTGGAAAGCCAAATAGAGTAGGGAAGTTGTATTTTTTGATTCTTTGAGCAATGATTTCGTAAGCGAATTCATCGAATGATTCCTCGTAGTTTTTATTTTCTTTTGCATCGCCCATATTGGTCATTCCGCCGATGATTAATCCCTTAATTTTTCTGAAAACTCCTGCCAAATCAAGGCTTATCAACATTCTGTCAAGTGCATAAAAATTCTCGCCAATATCTTCTATAAAAAGAATTTTATCTTTGAAATCAAATGAATACGGCGTTCCTAAAAGGGCATAAATCAAAGCTAAATTTCCACCAATGAGCTCTGCTTCTGTTTTTCCGTTTTTATTGAGTTGATGTTTTTCTACGGAATATTGAATTTTTTTTCCTTCTAAAATTTTGAAAATATCTTCATAGCTTCCTTCAGAAACCCCGAAACTAGCTGTTTTAACGGTTTGTCCGTGAATAGAAGCGAAATTATTTTTAAGTAAATAACTATTAATGACTGTATTATCAGAATAACCAATGTACCATTTCGGATTTTGTCTGAATTCTGAAAGTTTGAGATGTCTCAATAAATGCTGACAACCATAACCACCTCTAGAAGCCCAAATTGCTGAAATTTCTGGGTTATTGAAAGCCCAATTTAAATCCTGAATTCTTTCTTTTTCGGTTCCCGAATAATTGTAACCGTTTTCAAATTTACCAAGGGTATATTTTCCTAAAATAGGTTCGTAGCCTTTGGATTTTATCAGATTAATAGTACTCTGAAGTGATGCTTCTTCTACAAATCCTGCAGGAGAAATAATGGCTATTTGGTCACCTTTTTTTAAATTTTTAGGAAAAATAATATTTTTCATTTTGCTTTTTGATAGAGGATTTCTTTGCTTTCTGCTTCTTCTAAACGCTTATCAAACTGATTGAATTTTTTATAACTCTGCAGAAAGATGAAAAAACTAAAAATGATAAGAATAATCCCTACAGTTTTTCTGATTTTATTGGCTAAGTTTTGGGTCAATTTATAGTGAAATTGCTTGGCTAATAATATTTTGAGTAAATCTATCACAAGATAAGTCGCAATCACTAAACTGATGTAGAGTAAGAAATTCTGCAAATCTGGATATTCATTTCTCACCGAAATTACGGTAACCAACCAAAATAAAATAACCCCTACATTCAGAATATTGAACAAAAAGCCATTAACAAAGGTTTTGAAATAATTTTGACTGATGATTTTTTTCTCATTAGCTATATGCATTTGAGTTTTGGTAACCATCATAAAGATACCATAAACCAAAATAATTAGTGCTGTGATTCTATAAAATCCTGGATGTTTGTCTATAAGTTCTACCAAATCTGCGCTGGCAAAATAAGCAGCAACAATACACAAAATATCTGCAGTAATCACGCCTAAATCTAATGCCAAAGCATGACGGTGACCTCTACAAAAACTAGTCTCAATCAATAAAAAGAATATTGGTCCTATGAAAACAAGACTCAACATAAATCCTAATCCGATTGCCGAAAGTATAAGTTCAAGCATTTAACAAAGGTAAGAAATAAGTATTTAAAGATTAATATTTTTTAAAACTTTGCTTATTGGTTGAACTAAAATCTTACAAATTTTAAAGTTAATTCTTTGCGATTTATAGCATTAATCCACCACTTTAAAATCTAATTGTTTAGCAACCAAATTTGCTTTCACCACTTTAATTTTTATCGTGTCACCCAATTGATAGGTTTTACCTGTTCTCATTCCTACGATAGAATGGGTTTTAGCTTCATGGAAATAAGAATCATCCATCAAATCACGCAATTTAATTAAACCTTCTGCGCCGTTTTCTGGAATTTCTACCCAGAATCCGAAGTCTGCAGTTCCAGAAATCACCCCTTCGAAAACTTCTCCTACATGTTTTTCCATGAATTTTACTTGCATAAATTTAATAGAATCTCTTTCTGCATCTGATGCGAGACGTTCCATATCACTGCAATGTTTGCAATATTCTTCGTATTCTGCAGCAAAAGGAGATTTTCCTCCATCTAAATAATGCTGTAACAAACGATGAGCAATTAAATCTGGATATCTACGAATAGGAGAGGTAAAGTGCGAGTAGTATTCAAATCCTAAACCGTAATGTCCAATAGGATTGGTAGAATAAACTGCTTTACTCATGCTTCGCATGGCAAGAGTTTCAATCATGTTTTCTTCACCTTTTCCTTTTACATCTCGCAATAAATTATTGAGTGATTCTGCTACTTTTTTAGAATTGGCAAGATTCATTTTATATCCGAAAGTTCCTACAAATTCTCGCAATGCTTCTAATTTTGTAGGATTAGGATCATCGTGAACTCTATACACAAAAGTATTTCCTGTAGTTTCACCTTTTCTAGTTAGTGAAACAAATTCAGATACTTTTCTATTCGCTAAAAGCATAAATTCTTCAATCAAATGATTAGAATCTTTGCTGATTTTAAAGTAAACACCAATAGGTTCATTATTTTCGTCTAAATTGAATCTTACTTCACTTCTGTCAAACGTAATTGCTCCATTTTTAATTCTATTTTTTCTTAGAATTTTAGCGAGTTGATCTAATACCAGTATTTCTTCTGCCAATTCGCCTATTTTCGTTTCAATTCGTTCTTGCGCTTCTTCATAGGTAAATCTTCTGTCTGAATGAATAACTGTTCTTCCAAACCATTGATTTTGAACTTCAGCTTTGTCATTCAATTCAAAAACTGCTGAAAATGTGAATTTATCTTCATTGGGACGAAGCGAACAAACATCATTACTCAAAACTTCTGGAAGCATAGGAACTACTCTGTCTACCAAATAAACTGAAGTTGCTCTGTTATACGCTTCATCATCTAAAATAGTTCCGGGTCTTACGTAATGCGAAACGTCTGCAATGTGAACACCAATTTCCCAGTTTCCATTTTCTAATTTCTGTAAAGAAAGGGCATCATCAAAATCTTTTGCATCTTTTGGGTCAATCGTAAAAGTGAGAATTTTACGCATATCTCTGCGTTTTTTCACTTCTGCAGCAGTAATTTTTCTATTGATTTTATCTGCTTCTGCTTCTACTTCTGGTGGAAATTCATAAGGTAAACCATATTCTGCTAAAATAGAGTGGATTTCAGTTTCATGTTCTCCAGGAAGTCCCAAAACTTGAATAATTTCGCCTTCTGGATTTTTAGAATTAGCATCCCAATTCAGCATTTTTACCACAACTTTTTCGCCATCTTTAGCGCCGTTTATTTTATTTTTCGGGATAAAGAAGTCGTTGTTAATTTGTTTTTTATCAATGACTACAAATCCAAAATCTTTATGCGGAACAAACTGAAAAGTTCCTACAAAAGTATCATTTGCACGTTCTAGAACTTCTAAAACAGAACCTTCTAGTTTTTTACCTTTAAAATGATACGTTACGATAAGAACCGTATCACCTTGTAAAGCATCTTTTACATTTTTTTGATGAATAAAAACATCATCTTCTACTCCTTCTACTTTTACATAGGCATTTCCATTGGCTGCAAAATCGATAACTCCAGTTAAAGTATCGGTAATTTGAAGGTTTACAATAAATTTATTCTTCTCCGTTTCCTTAATTTTATCTTCGGCTTTCAATTTATGAAGTGCCTGAATAACGAGTTCTCTTTGTCTAGGATTTTTATATTCTATTCCGTCAGCAATCTGTTTGTAATTATAGATTTTAGACGCTTTTTTATTCATAAAACGCAGAATGAGCTTCCCAATATCGCGAAGTTTCTGGTCTTGTTTTTGTGATTTATGTTGTTGTTTCATATATGTTTTAGTGTTCTTTTTAATTTTTATAAATTTAAATAAAAATCTCCAACTTTCGTCGGAGATGGTTTTATTTACAAGTGATTTTATCTACTCTGTTCTGATGTCTTCCTCCTTCGAAATCGGTGGTGAGAAATTTCTCTATGATTTCTAGCGCCAATTCTTTGGCAATAAATCTGGCTGGCATTGCAACCATATTACAATTGTTATGTTGGCGAGATAATTCTGCAATTTCTGGCATCCAAGCTAGAGCACATCTTATTCCTTGGTGTTTATTAGCACTTAATTGTACACCTTGTCCGCTTCCACAAAATAAAATTCCAAATTCACAATCTCCGTTTTCTACAGCACTTGCAGCAGGATGTACAAAATCTGGATAGTCTACAGAATCTAAACCATGGGTTCCAAAATCTACCAACTCGTATTTTCCTTCTAATTGTTTCTTTGCAAATTCCTTGTATTCATAGCCTGCGTGATCTGCGGCGATTGCTATTTTTTTCATTTTATTCTTATTATTTCTACAAAATTAACACTTTAAATGTGAATTGTGGATTAAATTTTAAAATCGATTTTTTAAATGAGCTTTAAAATCAAGTGTTTAAGAAAATCTCAGCAAATTACTTTCAATTGTATTATCCTAATTTACAGTAATTTAAGAGAATGTTACACAATTATTAACAGAATGTTAATTACTATGTTTAAAACTTCTGCTAAATAAAATAAAAAGGTAAAGAATTTTTGTGTAATAGAAAAAATCTTGCAAGATTATAGATTTTGTTTATCTATTTTTTTGAGGTCAAATTATTTAGTTTTTCCATAACATGTTTTTCAATATATGCATGAAATAAGAGATATTCACAATTGTTAGTAAACTTATTATTTATTTGATTATTAATCTTTTATAATATGGAAAACTTATGAATTGTACTACAACTCTTTCCGTAAAAAAATTAGAAAATAGTTTTCCCCATTATTCACAACTACAACAATAGTATTCATTTCTTTTTTTATTAAAAAGAAGAAAATATGTTAGAAAATGTTTTTCGTCAGTTTGTGGAAATTTTTCTCAGGATTTTTCTTTTTGCCATTTTAGAAATCTTAAATTTGTAAAGCTTAAAAAAAGCAGAATAATCTAAAAACTTTAAAAAGAAAAAAATTTATGAAAACCATTAATGATATTAATTTCGCTGGAAAAAAAGCATTAATTAGAGTTGATTTCAATGTACCTCAAGATGAAAATAAAAAAGTAACGGATAATACCAGAATAGTTGCTGCAAAACCTACGATTGATAAAATCTTAAATGATGGAGGTTCTGTAATTATCATGACGCATCTTGGTAGACCAAAAGGTAAAGTAAATCCAGAGTTTTCTCTTTCTCAGATAGTAGATGAAGTTTCTAAGGTATTAGGAAAAGAAGTGAAATTTGCTTCTGATTGTATAGGAGAAGTAGCAGAAAAAGCTGCTGCAGACCTTCAGTCAGGAGAAATTCTATTGTTAGAAAACCTTAGATTTTATAATGAAGAAGAAGCTGGAGATGAAGAATTTGCAGGAAAATTAGCAAAATTAGGAGATGTATATGTAAATGATGCGTTTGGTACGGCTCACAGAGCTCATGCTTCTACTGCTGTAATTGCTAAATTTTTCCCTTCAACTAAATTTTTCGGTTTATTGATGGCTAAAGAATTAGAAGCGATAGATAAAGTATTAGGAAGTGGTGAAAAACCAGTAACTGCTATTTTGGGTGGTTCTAAAGTTTCTACTAAAATTACCATTATCGAAAATATTTTGCCAGCTGTAGATAATTTAATTATCGGAGGTGGAATGTCTTTTACTTTTATTAAAGCTTTAGGCGGAAATATCGGAACTTCTTTATTAGAGGCTGATAAAATGGATTTGGCTTTAGAAATTTTAGAAAAAGCTAAATTAAATAATGTAAAAGTTTTCTTACCTGTAGACGTAATTGCTGCAGATGAATTTAATAATGATGCACATAGAGAAGAGGTAGATATTTATCACATTCCAGAAAATATGATGGGAATGGATGCAGGTTCTAAAACTAGAGAAATCTTCCATGATGTGATTATGAATTCTAGAACTATTCTTTGGAACGGACCGATTGGAGTTTTTGAAATGGAGAATTTCTCAGCCGGAACTAAAGCCTTAGGAGACAGTATAGACGAAGCTACACAATTAGGAGCTTTCTCTTTAGTTGGTGGAGGTGATTCTGTTGCTTTTGTTAAACAAAACGGATATGCAGATAAAGTTTCGTATGTTTCAACAGGAGGAGGTGCTATGTTAGAATCTTTAGAAGGTTTAGAACTTCCAGGAGTTGCTGCGATTAATAATTAAAAAATTTTGATTTAAACTTTATCTAAGTTTAAAGGTTTAAAAAAAATCTTCAGAAATTTTTCTGAAGATTTTTTTTATTTTATAATAGAAAGAATTTTTTAAAGTATAAAATTTCCAAAAACTAGAATTTTTATCAAAATAGCTGAAAATTGACTTTCAGAAATAGCTTAAAAATCGATTTTCTAGATTTTTTTGATAATATATAACAAACTTGAAAATTCGCCGTTTTTTGATGCTTTTATGTTAGAAATTGCTCCAAGAATTCCTCCACAAATCCAAAAAAGTGGATTTTTCTTATATTTTTCACTCAAAATAGAAATGTAATAAGAATCGAGTAGGAGAGGTTTGATTTTTTCTAATTTCCAATTTTCGGTGTTAAAAAATTTTTCCATTCCTTTTTTTGAGAAATGAAAAATATGACGAGGTACATCATAAGCTGCCCAAAAATCTTTATAATATTTAGCATCGTAAGAAGTACAGTTAGGAACCGCAATTATTAAATGTCCGTTTGATTTTAATTTGTCATAAAATAATGAGAGTATCTCAGTCTGATTTTCTATATGTTCGAAAACATGCCAAAGCGTAATAACATCTAAACTACCATTTTCTATTTCATTTAAGTTTTTTATAAATTTTGTTTTGGTAGTTTTTTGCTTGGCAAAATTTCTGGCAGCGTCACTTGGTTCATATCCCAAAGTTTGAACATCATTTTCTATATGTTTCAAAAATTCACCAGCGCCGCAACCATAATCTAGAACTTTAGCATTTTCAAAACTTACAGAAGAAAGAATATTTCTTTTATAATTGAGATTAAAAGATTGGGCAAATTTGTAAATTTTTTCTTTTAAAGAATTAGAATCTTGATGATGAGAAATGTAATCTTTACTCTCATAATATTTACCTAAATTTTCTGGAATAGGGTAGGTCTTAAAAATTCCTTCTATTTCGGTTTCTTTAATTTCAAAAATTTCTTTGCTTAAAAAATGATCTCTAATTTTCATATTTAATTTGCTAAGTCCAATCTAAATTTATTACAAATTTCAAAAATGTTTCACGTGAAACATTTTGTTATTATCTTCCTAAATAAATTAGCAATACATTAATATCTGCTGGAGAAACACCAGAAATCCTTCCGGCTTGTGCAATGGTTTTAGGTTGAATTTTATTGAGCTTTTGTTTTGCTTCTGCAGAAAGAGATGAAATTTTAGAATAATCAAAATCTTCTGGAATTCTAATGGTTTCTAATCTTTGTAATTTGGCTACATTATCTCTTTCTTTTTCTATATAACCTTTATACTTGATATTGATTTCTGCCTGTTCTTTTTGCTCTTCATTATACTGTTCTACTTTTTCTTTGATGAAATCAATAGCAGTTAATTTTTCTAAGGAAAGGTTAGGTCTTGTAAGAATTTGTGCAGCTCTATAAGCTTGGTCTACCGGTGAACTTTCATTAGCTTCTAAGATAGGATTGATAATACCAGGTTTTAAAGAAGTTTCTCTTAAAAATTCTTCTAATTCCGAAGATTTAGCTACTTTTTCTTCCATATTTTTGAGTCTTTCTTCTTTAGCTAGACCAAGATTGTAAGCTTTTTCTGTCAATCTAATGTCAGCATTATCTTGTCTTAAAAGCAGTCTGTATTCTGCTCTAGAAGTAAACATTCTGTATGGTTCTTCGGTTCCTTTGGTAATTAAATCATCTATTAAAACTCCGATATATGCTTCATCTCTGCTAAGTATGAATTCATCTTTTTCGTGAACTTTATTATGAGCATTAATTCCTGCCATTAAACCTTGTCCTGCTGCTTCTTCGTAACCAGTAGTTCCATTAATTTGACCTGCAAAATATAGGTTTTCTATCAATTTAGTTTCCAAAGTATGCTTTAATTGAGTAGGAGGGAAGTAATCATATTCTATTGCATAACCAGGTCTGAAAATTTTAGCTTTTTCAAAGCCAGGAACATGATGTAATGCTTTCAATTGAACATCTTCTGGTAATGAAGAACTAAAGCCATTTACATATACTTCTACCGTATTCCAACCTTCAGGTTCTGCAAATAATTGATGACGATTTCTTTCTGCAAAACGATTGATTTTATCTTCAATACTTGGGCAATATCTTGGTCCAATACTTTGGATAGTACCATTAAACATTGGAGATTTATCAAATCCAGTTCTTAGAATTTCGTGTACAGTATCATTGGTATAAGTAATGTAACAACTGCGTTGTTTCGTTAATTTTGGAGTATCTAAATAACTGAATTTTTGAGGATTTTCGTCTCCAGCTTGTTCTTCCATTTTAGAATAATCAAGACTTCTTCCGTCTACACGAACTGGTGTTCCTGTCTTCATTCTACCAGCTTCAAAGCCTAAATCTACCAATTGTTCGGTAATTCCATAAGCTTTTGGTTCTCCCATTCTTCCTCCTCCTAACTGTTTATCACCAACGTGAATAAGGCCATTTAAGAAAGTTCCATTGGTTAAAACCACAGATTTTCCTTTAATTTCTATACCTAAAGAAGTAATTACGCCTTCTACTTTGCCATTATTGATGATTAAAGATTTAACCATATCCTGAAAAAAGTCAAGATTTGGTGTATTTTCTAGAACATATCGCCATTCTTCTGCGAATTTCATTCTATCATTTTGTGTTCTAGGAGACCACATTGCAGGTCCTTTTGAAAGGTTAAGCATCTTGAATTGAATGGCAGATTTATCAGCTACAATTCCGCTAAAACCACCCATTGCATCTATTTCTCTTACAATTTGACCTTTTGCAATACCACCCATTGCTGGATTACAAGACATTTGTCCGATGGTTTGCATATTCATCGTAATAAGCATGGTTTTAGAACCTAGATTAGCAGCAGCAGCAGCAGCTTCGCAACCAGCGTGACCAGCTCCTACTACGATTACATCATATGTTTCGTTAAATAACATTTATATCTATTTATTTATAAATTTTCTATTTTTTTTAATGTTTCACGTGAAACATTGTATAATTTTTTTACAAATTACGGAGTGTAAATAGCCCCGATTGCAACGGTTAGCCCGCAACAAGCATTGGATTTATCTTAAGAGTGAGGAGTAAAAGTGGAATGCGTGAATAGCTTCTGAAAATCTTATTGTGTTTTTAATGACAAATAAAAATCTTCTTTTGCACGCATTGTTATTTGTTCTTCTTCGGTTTTATCTTTATAACCACAAAGGTGAAGAATGCCGTGTGCAATTACTCTTTTCTTTTCTTCTTCGTAATTTTTTGAAATAAGACTAGCATTGTCCTTAATTCGCTGCAAAGATACAAAAATCTCTCCTGAAATGGTTTTTCCGCGAACTTGGTCGAAAGTAATGATGTCTGTGTAATAATCATGGTCTAAAAAATCTTGATTGATTTTGAGCAAATATTCATCATCACAGAAAATATAATTGATTTCTCCGAGTTTTTTTCCTTCGGAAATAATGATATTTTCGATCCAATTTTTAAGATTTTCGTCTATATTTTCGTCTATATTTTCGTAAAAAAAATGTATCATTAATTTATATTTTTAGAACCAGTGACCAAGAACAACAGAGAAAATTCCAGGTTTAGATTTAAATGCGTGACTGTAATTAAGTTTTACCTGACCAAAAGGTGAGTCGTATCCTAGTGTAATTGCGGCTGAATTATATTTCAAATCAAGAAATTTAGAATCATCAAAATTTTCAAAAATATTGGCTGAATTAATTCCTGCAATCACATAAAAATTTCTGTAAAAATTAAACTGAAAGTTATTAGAAACCGTAAAAATATTATTTCCTTTTTCTTCGCCAAGGTTATACCCGTTAAATCTTACAAAATTAACGATTCTTTGGTCAAAAACTCCTCCTAAATGATATTGGTAAAAATCATTAACAGGATTGATAGAAATTCCATAAAAAGAAGATAAACGATAAGTTAACCATTTGGTGATAGGAAAATTTCCTCGTAAATCTGCTTTGATTTGGAAGGCTCTTTTATTTTGCTCGTCATCAAAAATGTTATAAATTTTTGCTTCTATGTTGGTATAAAATCCTCTTTTTGGGAAAGATTTACTGTCTTGATTATCTGCTCTCATAAACATGAAAGGGTTGAAATAATTGCCAAATTTTTCATTATTGGTGATAATTTCTGTAGTAGAGAAATTATCATGGCTTAAACCTAGACCAAATGCAAATTTATCTTTCCAAATGGATTGAATAAACGCTTCATTTCTGTACCAATTCCACTTGTTGACCGCAGTTCCGTCTGCATTTTCTGTATCAAAGCTCATTCCAGAAGCATAGAAGCCAAATCCTGGAATATAACCGTTATCAATGAAATAATTGATGTAATATCTTGGTTTGTCCCCGAAAACACCATCTATAGAGATGTTAGAGTTTTTAAAAACGAGTCTTTTAATGGTAATATTAGCCAATAATCCAGATTTGAAAATCTCATCATAATGCAGACCGAATTTTAAGAAAAATCTTGTGTCGTCTTCACTTACATTCAGTTTTAGAATATTTCTGTTATCTCGTTGAATAATATCGTAATTGATAATTTTATAGTTATTGGTAGCGTAGAGTTTATCTACCATTTTATTAATCTTTCCATAGGTTTGTACCGATGGAATCAGGAGATTCATCTTTCCTTGAACGTAATATTTGCTGTAAATTTTATTATTTTCTAATTCTAATGCATCAATTTTATAGATATTAGAATAAATAGGATTGATAGGAATTCTAAGATATTCGTAGCCTTTTTTAGGAAGTTTATCAAATACTTCTACATATTTCATCGCTTCTGTGTAGCCAGATTTTAGAATTTTGGCTTTATCATCAAAACTGGTTACTCCTAAACCTTCAAGATTAGGTTTTATATTTACGTCCGTAAATTTTATTTGATTTTTGGTTTCTTCTACAATCCCAAAATCAATGATTTGATTCAAAATATCTACAATGCTATTGATTTTATCCCTTTTGTTAAGCCCTTGATTTAGATCTACACCGATTACAATGTCTATTCCCTTCTTCTTTAGAAATTCTGAAGGATAATTCACCGTCATTGCTCCGTCTACATAAATACTATCGCCAATTTTCACAGGATCCATTAATGAGGGAAATGCAGAACTTGCCAAAATAGATTCTGAGAGATCTCCGTTTTCAAAAATTTTAATTTTTCCAGTTTCTAAATTGGTCGCTACACACATGAATGGAATCGGTAACTTGCTGAAATCGTTTATGTTAGATACATTTTTGAATAATTCTTTGAGCAAGTATAGATTTTTTTGACCAGAAGAAATAGAAGTGGGAAGTGTAGCTTTTCCATTTTTTATAGGAACTTTTAGTAGATATTTATCAACGGATTTATTGAAAAAGGAACTTTCGGCGCGGTTATTTTTATTAGAAATCAAATTATAAAAATCAGTGTCTAAAATAATTTTTTCAATGTCTTTTCCGGTGTAACCAGAAGCGTATAAACCGCCTACAATCGCTCCCATACTAGTTCCAGAGATGTAATCTACTTTTACACCTAGAGAATCCAGCACTTTTAGAACGCCTACATGCGCAAATCCTTTGGCTCCGCCTCCAGAAAGTGATAATCCAATTTTAGGATTTTTGGGAATTTTTAGATTTTCTTTCACCTGAGCATTTGTATGTAAAGTGAAGAAAATCAATAATATATAAAATATTAATTTTTTCATTGGTGGGTAATATTTGGGTGTTTTGGTGTGGTGTTTTAATCTTTTATGTAGATCCTTTTGACTCTTCTGGAAATAGAAGTAAGAACCTCATAAGGAATGGTTTGGCAATATCCAGAGAATTCTTCCAAAGTAGGATTACCGTTAAAAATAATCACTTCATCTCCTTCTTTAGCTTTAATATTCTGTAAATCAACCATTAACATATCCATGCAAATATTTCCTACGATGGATACTTTTTGGTTATGAATGCCTACAAATCCTTTTTTATTGCCAATTAATCTTGGAATTCCGTCTGCATAACCTACAGGAATAGTAGCAATTCTGGTGTCTTTTTCTGCTTTGTATTTTCTGTTGTAACCTATTGATTCTCCTTGTTTTACCTCAGAAATTTGTGAAATTACGGTTTTAAAAGTTACAGCACTTTGTAATTGTTTTTTCACTTTTGGATTGGCAGAAATTCCTACCATTCCTATCCCAATTCTTACCATTTCAAACTGATAATCAGAATAATAGGTAATTCCAGCAGTGTTTAAAATATGTCTGATAGGTTGATAACCCAAAGCTTCAGAAATTTTAGAAGAAACTCTTTGGAACGTATGAATTTGCTCCATCGTGTAATCATCTTCCTCGGGAACGTCTGCAGAAGAAAGATGGCTAAAAATACTGGCAACTTTTACATTGTATTTTTTAAGATTTTCAACCAATTCATCAATTTCATGTTCCTTAAAACCAAGACGATGCATCCCAGTTTCTACCTTGATATGAATAGGATATTTCTGCTGAATTCCCTTCAATTGCAATTGGTTAGCAAAAAGTTCTAATACTCTCAAACTGTAAATTTCTGGCTCGAGATTATAATCTATAATCACATCATAACTGCCTTGTTCAGGATTCATGACCAAAATGGGTGTGGTGATTCCATTTTTTCTAAGGTCCACTCCTTCATCTGCGTAAGCAACTCCCAGATAATCAATATGATGGTGTTGTAAAAACTCTGCAATTTCATAACCGCCAAGTCCATAAGAATAGGCTTTTACCATCGCACACATTTTGGTTTCTGGTTTTAGCAATGACTTATGAACATTGATATTATGCAGGATAGCATTGAGATTTATTTCTAAAACAGTATCATGTTTTTGAAGTTCTAAATGAGATTTTATTATCTCAAATTCAAAAATTCTTGCTCCTTTCAGCAGAATCAGTTGATTTTCAAGGGAATTGAGCTGTTGGCTTTCTAATAATTCTTTTGTGGTAGAAAAAGTATAGGTTTTAGCTTTAAATTTTTCTTGAAATCTAGAAATTTGATTGCCAACTAAAAATATCTGTTTGAAATTTTGCTGATTGGTAATTTCTGCCACTTTATGATACAGCGAAACATCATCATTTTTTACATCAAAAATGTCCGAAATAACTAAGGTTTTTTCGTCTCTATTATACTGATTAATAAACTGATACGCAATAATGAGCGAGTCTAAATCTAAGTTAAAAGAGTCATTGATAATCAAATTATTACGAACTCCATTTACACTTTCTAATCGCATTTCTACCGCTTTCAGATTGTTGATTTTTTCAACTATTTTTTCGTTGGTAAAACCAAATTCTTTTAAAATACAGATTACCGCCAAAGCATTGGTCAATGTAGCTTCGTCTCTCTGATTGGCAGGAAAACTCAATTTTTCTGAGAAATACTGAACTAAAATTTCTTGACTTCTGTCTTTATAATCACAGATTATTTTTACATCATTATGAGCTTTTAGACCAAAGCTAATGAGTTTTTTATCAGAATACAGCGTTTTTATTTCTTCACAAACTTGCTCACTATCACCATTATAGATAATAATTTCTGAATTTTTAAAAAGAATCAGTTTTTCTTTAATCAGCTGAAGTTCATTTTCGAAATTAGAAGAGTGCGCCGTTCCAATGTGAGTCAAAATTCCAATTTTAGGAGAAAAAATTTCCTCTAAAGTCTTCATTTCATTTGGTTTAGAAATTCCCACTTCGAAAATTCCTACTTGATGTTTTTCCGAAGTTTGCAATAGAGAAATCGGTAAACCAATCTGTGAGTTGAAACTTTTTGGGGATTTCACGGTGGGGAATTCATTCCATAAACATTGGTATAACCATTCTTTCACGATGGTTTTTCCGTTACTTCCCGTAATTCCTATGGTTTTAATAGGATGATTTTCAATATGATAATGTGCTAAATCTTGTAAAAATTTTACAGAATTTTCTACAATAATCCATGTAATTCCGTCGTATTCTGAATAAAAATTTTCAGAAATAATGACTTTAATTCCTTTTTCTATCGCTTGCGAAATGTATTTCTCACCAGAATTTTTGTGAGTATTGATGGCGATAAAAGCAGTTTTGAGGGTAGAATAAATATTTCTGCTGTCAAAAGCAATATGTTGAATTTGCAGATTTTTATCCCCAATAATTTGAGATTGAGTAATTTCTGCTATTTCTTTTGTGGTGTAATTCATTATTTTTTATTCAAAACTTCGTCTATAAAAATTCTTCTGCTTACCGCTTCGTAACTATCGGTTTCGCCGAGTTGTACTAAGTCTTTGCTGTTAGAAGTTCTCATAGAATAGTTGGCCAAGTTCCCTGTGGTTTTACAAATCGCGTGCACTTTTGTCACGTATTCTGCGGTTGCCATTAAAAAAGGCATCGGTCCGAAAGGTCTTCCTAAAAAATCCATATCTAGACCGGCAATTACTACTCGTATTCCGTTATTAGCCAATTGATTAGCTACTTCTACAATTCCATCATCGAAAAACTGTGCTTCATCTATTCCTACCACATCACAAGTAGAACCCAGGAGTAAAATTTCGTTTGAACTTTCTACAGGAGTACTTCTAATTTTGTTGTGATTATGAGAAACAACTTCTTCCTCATCATAGCGAGTATCTATTTTCGGTTTGAAAATTTCTACTTTTTGTCCAGCCATTTCAGCTCTGCGCAATCTGCGAATCAGTTCTTCGGTTTTCCCCGAAAACATTGAGCCACAAATTACTTCCATCCATCCACTTTGTTTTGCGTGGTTTATTGTATTTTCTAAAAACATTGTCTAAATTAGCAGATATAAATAAGTTTCAAATTTACGCAAAAATTAAAAGATTTGCCATGCAAAAATTACAAGAAACACAAGAAAGATTATTCGCTGAAATTAAAGAATTGATTTCAAAGATTTCATCTTTTTCAAATGAAGAAGATTTTATAGCAGAAGTAGGAGTTTTCACAGAACTTCAGGAAAAGGTTATTTCTTTGAAAAATTATTCAGAGATGCTTTCTATTATTCGTGCCGAAGAAAATGTAGAGCAAGATGCTGAAAGACAGGTGATAAACTTTGAAATTGATACTAAAAAAGTAGATGATTTCACTCAACCTGTTACAGAAATTGAAAAAGAACTAGAAGAGGAACCTGCTGTGGAACAAAATGCAGTAGCAGAAAAACTTGACGAAGAATATTTCATTGAAAAAGAACAGAATATCAATGAATTAGCTGAAAATATAGAAAAAGAAAAAGAGCAAGAAATTTCTGAAATTACTTTGGCTAAAGAAGAAATGGAGAAAAAAGATGAAGAAGAAAGACTTCATGAGGAAAGAAGAAAAATTATAGATATTCCTGCTCCTGTTCATCATCACGAAGAAAAACCTGAGCCAACTTCTGAAGAAAAACCTGTGAGCCAAGAAGAATCTCATCACGAAACCAAAGAACATCACGAGAAAAAATTCAAATTGGCACATATTAAAGGACTGAAAGCTACTGTTCAAAGCCTTTTTGATGATGATCCTTTAGAACATATTCAAGAAAAAATAGACGTTACTCATGTTCCAGAAGAGAAAAAAGCACCAAGTTTACTGAAAACTAATCTTCCTACAGATTATATGGAAGCTGAAAAAACACTTCCAGATTTTAAGTTAGATATTAATGATAGAATTGCTTTTACCAAAGTTCTTTTTAACGGAAGTCAGGTAGAACTGAATCAAGTGGTAAATCGTCTGAATTCTTATGCTACTCTAGAACAAGCGAAGGAATATCTCAGCGAAGTTTATTATGAAAAAGGCTGGGAAAAAGTAGATGAATACGCACAGAGATTGTGGAGCTTAGTAGAAAATAAATTTATGTAAAATTGGTTGTCTGTTGAAGGTTGTTAGTTGATAGAAGAATTCCAACAACCATCAACCATTAACCATCAAATAAAAAATAATGAATATTTCAGATTTTAAAAATCCTTTTTTCATAGGAGTTGCAGGAGTTGGGATGAGTGCAATTGCTCAATACTTGCAGGGAATTGGCAAAAATGTATCGGGAAGCGATAGATATTTTCTTCCTGATGAATACAATAAAACCAAGGAACAGCTTGAAAATGAAGGAATAAAGTGTTTTCTACAAGACGGAAGTGGAATTACCAAAGAAACTGATTTGGTAGTAGTTTCTACTGCGATTGAAGACACCGTTTACGAAGTTAAAAAAGCCAAAGAACTTGGAATTCCAATTATTAAAAGAAGTCAACTTCTCGCGATGATTGCGAAAAGTAAAAAAACGGTTGCTGTTGCGGGAACTTCTGGAAAATCAACGACTTCGGCGATGTTATTTCAAATTTTGTTGGATGCAGGTTTAGAACCGTCCATTATTTCTGGAGCGGGTTTAACGAGCATTATCAAACAAGGAAAAATTGGCAATACTTACGTTGGGAAAGGAGATTGGCTCATTATAGAAGCTGATGAAAGCGATGGTTCGGTTGTTCAATACGAACCAGAAATTGGTTTGCTTTTGAATATTGATAAAGACCATCAAGAAATTGATGAATTGATAGAACTTTTCACCATTTTTAAAAATAATACTAAAAGTTTATATATTGTAAATCAATCGAATGCATTAGCTAAAACTTTGTCGGCGAATATAAATAACGATTTCGGTTTTGAAACTGAAGCTGGTTTTAATGCTAAAAACTTCAAACAAGAAGTTTTTAAATTAAGCTTTGAAATTGATAATCAATATTTTACAATGAATGCAATAGGACAGCATACTGTAGAAAATGCTACGGCTGCAGTTGCAGTTGCCAATCAAATTGGAGTTGATTTAAAAACTTGCGCCGAAACTTTATCAAAATATGAAGGAATTTATCGTCGTCATCAGATTTTAGGACAAAAAAATGGAGTTTGGGTGATTGATGATTATGCTCACAATCCTGCAAAATGTGCTGCAAGTATTAAGGCTTGTCAACCTTTGGCAGAGAAAGTGGTGGCTTGGTTTCAACCGCATGGTTATGGACCGACAAGATTTTTGAGAAATGATTTTGTAGAAGAAATCTCGAATACACTTCGTGAAAATGATGAAATCTGGATGAGTGAAATTTTTTACGCAGGCGGAACCGCTGTGAAAGATATTTCTGCGAATGATTTAATTGAAGACATAAAAGCGAAAGGCAAAAAAGCTTTTTTTGTAGAAGATAGAAATCAGTTTTTAGAAACGGTAAAGCCTTCATTATCAGAAAATTCGGTTTTATTGTTGATGGGAGCGAGAGATCCTAGCTTGGAGGAGTTTTGTAAAGATTTATATGAGAAATTGTAATTGGTCTAAGATTAAAATCTCAGACTTTAATTTCGTTCGTCGCTCTGCGAGTTTGTAGATTTAAGAGAGTTCCGGAGGAACGAACGATTTGTGAATCTATGAATTCATTCATAGATAAAAGAAATAAAATGAGCGGAATCCTAT
Source organism: Cloacibacterium sp. Arc13 (assembly GCF_041431305.1). Taxonomy (NCBI): domain Bacteria; kingdom Pseudomonadati; phylum Bacteroidota; class Flavobacteriia; order Flavobacteriales; family Weeksellaceae; genus Cloacibacterium; species Cloacibacterium sp. Arc13. The sequence goes on along the minus strand of NZ_JASMRM010000001.1, from coordinate 167,954 downwards.
ATTTTGTTCCAACACCGATTGGAAACCTAGAAGACATGACTTTCAGAGCGATAAAAGTACTGAAAGAAGTAGATTATATCCTTTGTGAAGATACCAGAACTTCGGGAATTTTGTTAAAGCACTACGAGATTTCTAAACCTCTAAAATCGTATCATCTTCATAATGAACATACTGCAACGGAAAAAGTAATTGCAGATTTAAAATCTGGACAAAACATTGCCATTATTACCGATGCAGGAACTCCCGGAATTTCAGATCCTGGATATTTGCTCGGAAAAGCTTGTGCAGATGAAGATTTGGAGATGATTTGTTTGCCAGGAGCAACTGCTTTTGTTCCAGCTTTGGTGGTTTCTGGCTTACCGAATCACGATTTTTATTTCGCAGGATTTTTACCTCAAAAAAAAGGTAGACAAACCAAACTGAAACAACTCGCCGAAGAGAAAAAAACCATCGTTTTATACGAAAGTCCACATAAAATTAATACCACTTTAGAACAGATTAAAGAATTTTTCGGGGAAAATACCAAAGTGAGTTTAAGCAGAGAAATCTCTAAAAAATTCGAGGAAACCAAGCGTGGAACCATTGATGAGCTCATTGCTTTTTCAAAAAGTAAAACACTGAAAGGCGAAATTGTATTGATTGTGAATAACACCATTTAATTCCCGCTGATTAGGCTGATTGTACAAATGAAATTGATTTTAAATTTAAAAATCTGCTTAATTTGCTAAATCTGCGAGAGAATATTATTAAAATGAAACCCACTGTAGAAGAACTTATTGCCAAAAATAAAAATTGGAAAGAAGAACTTACAAAACTTCGTTCCATTGTTTTGGATTGTGGTTTAACGGAGGAGGTAAAATGGTATCAACCGTGTTATTCTTTTAATGGAAGCAATCTCATTATTTTGGGGAGTTTCAAAGACTTTTGTACATTGAGTTTTTTCAAAGGAGTTTTGCTGAAAGACGAATATAAAATCTTAGAATTTGCAGGTCAAAACACTCAATCAGCAAAAATCATAAAGTTTACTAATCTACATCAAATCAATGAATTAGATTCTGTTTTGAAAGACTACATCAAAGAAATGATTGCCCTCGAAAAATCTGGCGCAAAAGTTACTTTCAAAACAATAGAAGAACAAAAATTACCCGAAGAATTAGAAGAAATTTTTAGCCAAGATAAAGATTTTGAAAAGGCATTTAAATCTTTAACTCCTGGTAGACAACGCGCATATTTACTGCATTTTTCTTCAGCAAAACAATCGGCGACTAGAATTTCAAGAATAGAAAAACTAAAGCCAAAAATATTTGAGGGAAAAGGTTTAAATGAATAGTCAATAACGCAATTTAAAGTCTTATCATTATGCAATAAATACAGAATGAATAAATTCTCTTACATTTGCAGAAATTCATATTGAAATATTAAACTTGATATAAAATGAAACTACTTGAAGGAAAGGTGGCTCTTATCACAGGAGGAACTCGCGGAATCGGAAAAGGAATTGTAGAAGTTTTTGCAGCACAAGGTGCGAAAGTGGCTTTTACTTATTCAGGTTCTGTAGAAAAAGCACAAGAATTAGAAAAATCATTAAGTTCTGTTACCCAAATCAAAGGTTACCAATCAGATGCTTCAGACCATGAAGCAGCTCAGAAATTGGTAGATGATGTAATGGCAGAATTTGGAAAAATCGATATTTTAATCAATAACGCAGGAATTACCAGAGATAATTTGATGCTCAGAATGTCAAAAGAAGATTGGGATACGATTATCAAAGTAAATCTAGATTCTGTTTTCAACTTGACCAAAGCGGTAATTAAACCCATGATGAAAGCAAGAAGCGGTTCTATTATTAACATGACTTCTGTAGTTGGGGTAAAAGGAAACGCAGGACAAGCGAATTATGCAGCTTCTAAAGCTGGGGTTATTGGTTTTACAAAATCTGTAGCTTTGGAATTGGGTTCTAGAAATATCAGATGTAATGCAATTGCGCCAGGATTTATAGAAACTGAAATGACTGCCGTTCTAGACGAGAAAACCGTACAAGGTTGGAGAGATGCTATTCCTTTAAAACGTGGCGGAACTCCAGAAGATGTAGCAAACGCTTGTGTATTCTTCGGAAGTGAAATGTCTGCTTATGTTACCGGTCAAGTCATGAATATAGATGGCGGAATGCTTACTTAATATATTGAAAATCAATAAACAAATACAAAAGACTTCTTCGGAAGTCTTTTCATTTTTAAAGCCTTAAAACGCAAAGCAAATTAGATTAAAACGATAAAAAGGAAGCAAAGATTGAATCAACAAGTTGATTTCCATAAGCTTTTACCATTCGCTAGCGAATGAACTTTGCTTTCTTAGAAACGATAGGATAGATGATATTCTTTGCGTTTAAAAAAATAAATAAAATGAAAGAAATAAATATTAACGGAACTGTTTACCAAAATCCACTTCTGGTTTTTGCTTTAGAAGTAGAAGCGCAAGAAGAGTTTAATGATTTTCAGAAAATTTTTACTGGAGTAGGGAAGATTAATGCAGCGTATCATCTTTTTAAAGGCATAGAAAAATACAATCCAGATATTATCATCAATCTGGGAACTGCTGGAAGCACAGCTTTTAATAAGGGAAATGTGGTGTGTTGTACGCAATTTATCCAAAGAGATATGGATGTGATGGCACTCGGTTTTCAAAAATTTGAAACGCCTTTTGCGAATGGAGAAATTATTCTAGAACACGGCATCGCTTTAGAAGATGTTCCGAATGGAATTTGCGGAAGCGGAGACCAATTCGAAATGGAACACAATAATACTGAATACAATGTTATAGAAATGGAAGCTTTTGCTTTGGCTAAAGTGTGCAAAGAAGAAAAATTACCATTTCTGTGTCTTAAATATATTTCTGATGGTGCAGATGGAAACGCAGTAGATGATTGGAGTACTGAAGTAAAAAGAGCAGCGCAAAAACTCAGAGAAACCCTTCTAAAATAGAAAATCCTCGAGTAATTCGAGGATTAAGCCATTATAATTCAAAGAATTATATTTTATTGGAGCACTTGTGTTTTCGGGTGCAAATATAAAAAGAATATTTTTTATCTCCAAAAAAAATGATTAGAAATCCTTTGATTAACAGTCATTTAGATAATAATTACCATTTCGTAATTCGCTGCAAATAAAATAATTGTATTAGCGCGAATAAAAAGTTTTTTTATCTAAGCTATTCGTTTCCAAAGACTTCGTTATGCTGTTCTTGCACTCTGATAAAGGTAGTTCTTTTCGATAATTCCTTGAGTTGAGAAGCACCAACATACGTACAAGTAGAGCGTACTCCGCCTAAAATATCTTTCACCGTTTCCGCAACTGGTCCTTTGTATTTTACCTTTACAGTTTTCCCTTCAGAAGCACGATATTCTGCAACGCCACCACTGTGTTTTTCCATGGCGGTTTTAGAACTCATTCCGTAGAACAATCTGAATTTTTTGCCGTTTTCTTCTACCATTTCACCGCCACTTTCGTCGTGACCAGCAAACATTCCGCCCAGCATTACGAAATCTGCACCTCCACCAAAAGCTTTGGCTACATCTCCCGGAACTTTGCAACCACCATCACCGATGATATGTCCACCCAAACCATGCGCTGCATCTGCACATTCTATAATCGCCGAAAGTTGAGGATAACCCACTCCTGTTTTCACTCGGGTAGTACACACAGAACCAGGGCCAATTCCTACTTTTATAATATCAGCACCGGCTAAAATGAGTTCTTCTACCATTTCGCCAGTCACCACATTTCCTGCGATGATGGTTTTATCTGGAAAATCTGCGCGAATTTTTTTCACAAAATTCACAAAATGTTCAGAATAACCATTGGCTACATCGATGCAGATGAAATTTATCTTTGGGAATTTACTGATGATTTCTTTAATTTTTTCTTCGTCACTGCTTCCAGTTCCAGAGCTGATGGCGATATATTGGTAAATGCTTTCTGGAGAATTTTCTAGAAATGCCGACCATTCTTCTAGCGTGTAATGCTTATGAATGGCGGTAATGATTTTTTCTTCTGCAAGAGCCGTTGCCATTTCAAAAGTTCCTACCGTATCCATATTGGCAGCGATAATGGGAACACCACGCCAAGTTTTTTTAGAATTTCTAAAGATAAATTCCCTTTCCAGAGTTACTTGTGAACGAGATTTAAGAGTAGAACGTTTTGGGCGAAACATCACGTCTTTGAAGCCCAATTTTATATCATATTCTATGCGCATTTGGTAAAATTATTTTGTTAAAAATAAGGAATTTTTGGATTTGTTGAGCAGAAAAATTCGACAAATGTATAATTCAAAATGATTTAGAAAGCAGTGCAATTCTCTAGAGTTTCATTTGGGTGAAAGTTGACTCAAGTTTTACGTTTGTTCGTGGTTTGTTCGTAATTTAGGGTACTTTTCCGAGGCTGATTCGAAGGAAACACGAAGAAACCACGAACAAACCCCAAGCAAAACTCCTATTTGACTGCTAGAAAACTCAAAGGATAGCCCATAAAAAAAATCCGCTTTTTTGCGGATTTTAGGTTTTTTATTTTTGAAAAATTAGAGTTGTGCAAAAGTTACCTTTTATCAATAGTGGCTGCTTAGTGTTTTTTGACTTTGTGCGCTTGGAAAAATACAAATGTGTAGGATTAGTCTTTCACAGCAAAACGTATTTTGTAAAGATGTAATAATGATGCTTTAATTGCGTCATAATGTTCGGCTATCCCAAAAATTTCCAAAAGTACTTTTTCAAAATTTATTCTGTCTGCTTGTTCAATTTCTTGTTCTAATGGCAATCTGTTTCTTTGAGAAATTGGCTGAAAAGCGTCTGTAATTGCTTGTTTTTGTCCGTCAGATAAGGACTGAAAATCTAAAATTTTAAAATCCCGTTCAAATTTTGTTGCTCTTAAATCAAGTGCACCTAATCCTCTTCCAAAGCCAAAACTTTCTATAAAGAACATACTCAAAATACTATTCAACAATGCAAGTAATAATACTCTGTCTTCGGTTTGAAATTCAGGTTTTAATGAAAGTCCAATCATTCTTTGGTCTATGAATGAACGATTATTGAAAGTTGCGATGAAAAGGCTTTTGTCATAGTTCACATTTGCAACAAAATCTGCCATATTTTCGGTTTTCATTTCATACCAAAACATATTGGCTTTTCGTAATGATTGAGTAAGAGGAATACCCGTTTCGTTGTTTTGATTTTCAAAACTTTTTATCCATTCCAAAGCTCCTGTATGGTTGAGTTGTTCTAATTCCTCTATGCTTTTAGAACAGCAAAATGCTTCCGCATCGGCAGTACAATAAAGACCTGCTGTTCCTCTTAGATTTTTTAAAACAGGTTTGATGTATTCCGCTTCAATATTGTGTCCCGAAGCTGGATAAAATAATGGGTTCCACCCTCGTCTTTCTCCACGAGTGAAATTAAAAACCTGATTGCAATCGATTAGTTTTTCTGAAATATCTGCAATCCAACTTAGGTTTGCAAAGTATCCACACCAAGGAATACCAAAGGTTTCTAAATTAGTTATTTCGTAAGTCGAATAATTTTGAATAGTAACAATATCATTTGTTGTACCCAATAAAATATTTTCGCTCAGTTGTTTAATGTCGGGAATTGCATCAATACTTTCTTTTAAAGTACAAAATGAAATTATTCTGTTTACATCAGGTTCAGTGTTTGGATTTCGTTTTTTTGCTATCAAAAATGTAGTTACTACATCTGCATTATCAAACCATTTTCCTTTTCCTGAAATAACGACAGTTTCAATGTCATAGAATTTTTGAATTAACGCTAAAAAAATCTCCCCGTAATCAGTTCCCAACCAAGCGTTAGAAAGAATTAGCCCAATTTTTCCATTTTCTGAAAGCAGTTTATGCAAGTAAAACGGAATATAAGCGAAAATATCACTTTTACCACTTAATGTAATTGTAGTGTCTGCTTCTTCGTGAATGAAATTGTTTATTTCCGTGATATTTGGATTTAATACTTCAATTTCTTTACTCTTTATGAACGGCAAATTTGAAACAACATAATTCACCGTTGGAAACTGTTTAATAACATCATTGCCATTGTTTGGGTCTTTAAATGTAATGTCTTTCCCTATCTCTAAATCAATTACATCTTCTCTGAAAATGTTTAATACTTTCCCAATATTGTTGGGCTTAGCCAAAGTCATTGTAGATAATTGAATAGGAAATGAATGTTTATCCGATGCCCAAATGCTGTTTATTGTAGCATCTTGATTTATGTCATATTCTTCTTTGAGTGCGTATGCTTGGTTAATTATTGTTCCTGTACCACAACAAGGGTCAATAACCGTTCCCTCTTTGTTTTCTATTGTTAGTCTTACTAATAAATCAGCTAATTTTTGAGGTGTGGCAAACTGTCCTGCAACTTTTCTCTTTGCTGAAACAATAGACGATTGAAGTAGATTATGCAGAATTTCTATTTCAATTTCCGATATATTGATTGAGCAAAGAAATTGATTTAATTGAATAATCTGCTTCCAAGCCGAAGTTGAAATGTTGCTAATAGCAAGGTTGTCACTGAAAATGTTCCAAAAATTGCAATGCTCAGATATAGATGCTATGATTTGTTTTGCTTCTTCAACAGATGTTTCGCTGTTTATAGTTTCTATTATTCTTGCTTCATTGAAATGTCTTTTCAGAACATTCGCAAAAATGATTTTAAATACCCAATCCGTCAAAATTACTTTTGCAAGAGTTGGAAGTTTGTTAGGTGCGTCCTTTGCTGATGTTGGATTAAAGCCATATTCAGTTGCAGAAGATAGCCACCAATTATTTATTTGTGCATCAAGTCTTGAATTTCTGCGTGTATTGTTTTTAAGTGTATCAACTGTTGATGGAATATTTTCTAAAATAACATCAATGGTAGCATCAACAGACAGAATTTCGACTAATACGCTGTCAGAAATATCGCCTGTTTCAAAATAACTGTTTAAATCTGTAAGTATTGTTTGAAGTAATGATTTCCAAAGATCTTCTTTGGGTTTTACTTCTGTTCTGTTATTGATTTCAATATCATTCCAAGTTTTCAAAATTGAAAATGTATTGCCTTGCTTTGAATAAAGAACAGCACTTTTTACATTCCACAATATAAAACTATCTCGTTGTAAAATCTGAGCCTTTTTAATTGCATTACTAATTAGTTCTGCATCATTGATTGGCGTGTCGGGCATTTTTAATTCCCAACCTTGTAGTATAATATCTTTTGTATGGTCTTTGAATATCAATACATCTGGGAAAAGGCTTGACTTTTCATTGCTGATAGTACTTTCTCCCCCTGCACTTTTAAAGTGCCAACTTTTGTTCGCAAGATAAAGATTGATTTCGCTGATTACATCAATCGCCCAACTTCTTTCATTATATCTAATTTTTGCCATTTTATATATTGTAATTCAAAGTGTGATATTCTGCAATTGGTTCTTTGAACAATCTCAATGTAGATTCTTCAATTTCTTTTCTTTTTAATGTTTCCTTAATTCGGTCTGTACAAACTTTGATATAATCGGTTGGCTCTACTTTGTGTAATAGTACATCTTCGTTTTTTTCAATTCCGATAAAATTTCTGTTTTCCAAAATTGCAGATAGCAAAAAACTACCACTACCACAAGCATTGTCCAAAACAATGTCGCCTGGATTTGTGAAAGTCTTAACTAAATATCTTCCTAGTTCAATTGGTTTTTGAGTTGGATGATAAACAGTTCCCTCAGATTCTGCTGTTTTGATGTACACAAAATCGTCAACATTTTGTTCTTCAAAAAACACAATATCATTAGGATAACGCTCTCCATTACTTTTAACGTGTTTGGGTTTGAAATCTCCGTAACTTCCTGTATATTGATCTTTTCTAATGCCTTTATCGTATGGTTCGCCTACTGTCATTTGAGGATTGTATGTTGGTTGTTTCTTGTAAAAAATACAGATGTCCTCATGTTTGCGTAGCGGTTGTTTTTTAGCATTTAAAAAGTTTGTTGATTTTGATTTTATCCAAGTAATTTTATACTTAAATAATTTCTCGTTGCTTAAAATCAATTTTGCAGTAAAAATTCCTTGGGAAGTCAAAACTATTGCACCATTATCTTTGATTATTCTCTCATATTCAGCCCAAAGTTTCTGTAAATCAATTACAGAGTCCCATTTGTTTTGCGTTGTACCATAAGGTAAATCACAAAGTATCATATCTATGGATTTATTAGGAATTGATTGCATTACTTCCAAACAATCACCTTGAACTACTTTGTTTACAAAGTCGTTAATTTTTCTTTTTTGTTTGTGTTCATTAAGGGATAATACAAAATCATTTGTTTGTCCGTTTGAACTTGTTCCGTATTTTATTTTATCTTCTGCTATCTGCATTGCTTGCAATGCAAAATCTTCGTCTTTTACTTCATAAAGAAGTTTGTCGCTAAGCCACTGAACGATAATCTCATTTTTTTCAGTTTTATAATATTTGCAAAGTTGGTTTACTTGCTCTCTTGTAGGCAAGCGTTTACCATTTTCTATTCGACTAAGAACAGCTTTACTTATCCCTGTCCTTTTGGTTATGTCTTCCAAAAGTAAGTTGCGTTCTTCTCTTATTTTTTTAAAAGTAGTTCCAATTGTCTGCATAATTAATTAATTTGCCAAATTTTGGCAAATTTAATCATTGATTTTCAATAGTCAAAGTTTAAGTATAATTTCTTTCTATTTTTTCGACCGATGATATTTCATATAGGAGTATTCAAAACCTCTCCCAACTCCTGCAAATATTCGTGCGCTGTAAGATCAAATTTCACGGGAACTACAGAGATATAGCCATCGGCAAGTGCGTTTTCATCGGCATCTTTTCCTTCGTCTTGGTTGTTAAAATAACCTGTGAGCCAATAGTATTTTTTGCCATGAGGATTTACACGTTCGTCAAAGCTTTCTTCCCATTTTGCTTGGGCTTGTCTGCAAACTTTAATGCCTTTTATTTCTTCTTTTTTCAGTTTCGGGATGTTCACATTCAGCACAATTCCTTTTGGCAAAGGATTTTCTAAAACTTTTTTTACAATGTTTTGAATATAGTCTTTGCATTGTGAGAAATCTGCATCCCACGCAAAATCCAGCAGAGAAAATCCTATAGACTGTAAACCTTCTACACCTGCTTCTACTGCGGCAGACATGGTACCAGAATAAATGACATTAATCGAAGAATTGGCACCGTGATTAATTCCCGAAACCACTAAATCTGGTTTTCTGGTCAAGACTTTATCTAGAGCAAATTTTACACAATCTACAGGAGTTCCGCTCAGTGAATAATCACGCTGAGGTCCTTCTAAATTGATTTCTTCGAAAGTAAGGGTAGAATTGATGGTAATAGCATGTCCTTTTCCAGATTGTGGAGAATTGGGTGCTACAACCACAACTTCGCCTATTTCGTTCATAAAGTTTACCAGATTTCTAATTCCTGGTGCGGTAATTCCGTCATCATTGGTAACTAATATCAAAGGTTTTTTCATTCTAAAAATTATTTTTATTGATTTTTGTAGTTTCGCAAACTTTTTTGGGGATTGATTATCAATTTAATTAGTGCGATTTTCTTCTTAAAATTAGATTTCAGACAAAATTAATTTATTAAAAACAGATTTTTACTATAAAATGGTAAGATTATTGCTTTTTTAATCCGATTAATTTTTTCGTAATTTTTGAAGAATATTTTGTTTGTCATACAAAACACAGGCCTAATTGTTTTCTGAAGTGCGAAAACACAGTTTTCAGAATAAAAACGAAAGTTTTTTCGTTTAATGATTGTATTTATAAATTTTAAATATAATGAATAATGAAATTTTGGTTACAAAAATAAATCAAAATTAATATTAATTTGCGCCCTTGTTTATTAACAAAAATTGAAAGGATATTTAATACCGAAGAATATGAACTATTTTAAACTACTTTTAGTCTTTACTTTTCTTATACCAATTGTAGCTTTTTCTCAGATTAAAGAGAAAAATATTGATGCAGTAGTTATAAAATCTTCAAAAAAGAAATTGAAGAAAAAAGACAATCCTGCATACGAAATCTTGCAACAAGTGTGGAAACACAAGAAAAACAATGGTCTTTCTCAGTTTCAAGACTATCAGTATAATGAGTACGAAAAAATACAGGTAGATGTTATTAATTTAGACAGTACTTTTACGCAAAAGAAAATTTTCAACAAAGTAGATTTTATTTTTAAATATGCGGATACTGTTGATAATAAATTGTCTTTACCTATTTATTTTAATGAAACGGTCTATAAAAATTGGGGTAAAAAAGAACCTGTAAAAAAAGAGAAAAAAGAAGTTTTAGCCAATAAAGCTTCAGGATTTTCTAGTAACGAAGTAGTCGCCAATACTGCTAAAAACCTTTATAAAGACATTAATATTTATGATAATATTCTGAATTTCTTTAACATAGGCTTTACAAGTCCTGTTGCGAAGGATGGTTTTATGAGTTATGATTATGAACTTTTATCAGACCAAAATTACAATAGTGTAGATTGTTATAGAATAAAATATACTCCAAAAAGAAAAGATGTTTTGTCTATTTATGGGATGTTGTATATTTCTAAAGAAAATTATGTGGTTGTAAGAGCTACTTTGAAATCTAGCAAAAACCTAAACGTAAATTTTGTGAACAATTTTTATAATGAGTTGGATTTTGATAACCCAAATGATAGTATTTTCTTGCCAAAGAAAAATTATCAGGAAATACAAATGTCTATCTTAAGTAAAAAAGACAAGTCTAAAAGCTTGGTAATCAAAAAGAATACTACTTTTTCTGATTATTTATTCAATCAAAATTTAAAAGATGAGGTATTTGAACAGAAAACGGAATTTCTAAGCGATGAACAGTTGCAAAAAGACGAAAATTTTTGGGAAGAAAACAGAAAAACACCACTTTCTGAATCAGAAAAGAACATTTATGTAATGATGGATGAGCTTAATAATGTTCCGAAATTTAAAAGAGCTGTAAAGCTTTATGAAACGCTTGCATCTGGCTATTACAACGTTGGGAACGCTATTGATATTGGCGATTTGTATTCTACCATTGGTTTTAATGATGTTGAAGGCTTTAGGGTGAGGGTTGGCGCAAGAACCTTTTTTTCGCCAAATGATATGTGGAGGGCTGCATTTTATACCGCCTACGGATTTAAAGACGGGCAGATAAAATACGGGTTCGAGGCCAGAAAAATGTTCAACCGAGATAATAGATTTACCATAGGAATTGGCACCAGAAGAGATGTAATGCAATTAGGCGCGCAACTTACTACAGATGAGGGAATTATGACGCGTTCTTTTGCCTCTTCAGGAGTTCTTAATTCAGGGAATAATTTTAATTTAAGTTCTGTAAATCAGACCAGTGCATTTGCAGCTATAGACCCTTTTAAAAATTTTACGGTAAGATTAGACGCAACATATCAAACCATAAAATCTGCCAATCCGACTAAATTTTCGCTGGATTTTTATCAAAATAACCAACTTTTTTCAGAACTTAAAGATAGTAAACTAGCACTGAGCATTACCGCAAGACCTGGCGCAAAATTCTCACAATATGGTGTAGATCGTTACGAACATAGTACTTTGGCGCCAACATTTGTTTTGAAATATACCAGAGGTTTAGAAGGCGTTTTCAATGCAGATTTTAATTACAATAAATTGCAGTTTTACTATTATCAGCCATTTTTATTGAAGAGTTTCGGAAGATTAATTCTGAATGTAGAAGCGGGTAAAAACTTCAATACGGTTCCTTTGGCTTTGCAAAATGTAATCCCAGGCAATCAATCTTACGGGCTTACGCCCAACACGTTTTCATTACTCAATTATTATGAATTTGTTACGGATGAGTACCTTAGTTTTCAGGCCGAACATCATTTTAATGGAAAATTACTTTCTTATATTCCCTTAATTAAAAAACTGAAATTGAGAGAAGTAGCATTTTACAGAACCGCAATCGGTAGTTTAAGCGATGCGTCTAAAAATATTAATTCTACCAATATCTTGCTTTCTGCGCCACATCAAAAACCTTATTACGAGTATGGCTTTGGGATTGAAAATATTGGTTTCGGGAACATCAGAATGCTGAGAATAGATTTCAATTGGAGAGGCAATTATTTAGAAAATCCAGGTGCACAAAAATTTGGGATTAAATTCGGATTACAGTATAATTATTAAGAAAAATACATTCTTGTTTCTGTAAATTTTTAAAATCGAAGAAAAAAATCAAAAAAATATATCATATTTTTAAATAAGACATTAAATTTGAGCTTTATTTAAAAATGTATTCTGTAACAAAGCAATAGTTAACCCAACTTATTGTAAATAATTTTATTAAAAAATATGTTCAAAAATTTCAAACTCAATAAATTATTATTTTTCGCACCGTTAATCACGCTCATGTTCTGTTTTAATGCACCGCAGAATGATGACGAGAAGATGCAAACGATTATGATAAGTGTAAAAAATACGCTTTCTTATCTGCATTATTCGCCTAAGCCGATTAATGATGCTTATTCTGCTGATGTTTATGACAAATACATGGAGATGATAGACCCAGGAAAAAGATTTTTCTTGCAGTCAGAAGTAGATGAATTCAGCAAACACAGAACTAAATTAGACGATTATCTGAACAGAGGCGATTTAACTTTTTATAAACTAACAGTTGATAAATTGTACGACAGAACCGCAGAAATCGAAAAATATTCTCAGGAAATCTTGAGCAAACCCATTAATTTTGAAGAAAATGATGAATTAATTCTGGAACCAAAACTGAAGAAATATCCTCAGAATCAAGAAGAATTAAAAAACGAGTGGAAAAAATTCATCAAGTACAATATTCTTCAAGAAATAGAAACGCTGAATGCAAAAGAAGAAACGCAACGTGAGAAAAAAGACAGTGTAAACCGTCTGAAACTGAAAGATACCATCAAGTTAGAAATTCTTACACCAGCGCAGAAACAAGTAAAAGCTACTGAAGAAGTAAAAGATCTGATGACTTCTATGTTTAAGAGATTCCAAAAACGTAAAAAAATGGATTGGTTCTCTGTTTACATGAACGCTTACACAGAAGTTTTTGATCCGCATACCAATTATTTTTCACCTCAAGACAAAGAAGATTTTGATGTTAATTTCAAAGGAAAAGTAATCGGTATTGGTGCTACAATTCAGGAAAGTAAAGGCAAAATAAAAATCGGAACATTGGTAGTTGGCGCTCCAGCTTGGAAATCGAAACAGATTTCAGAAGGCGACGAAATTCTAAAAGTGAAGTCTAAAAAAGATGAAGAACCCATTAACGTTACAGGAATGTTGGTAGATGAAGCCGTGCGTTTTATCCGTGGCGAAAAAGGAACAGAAGTAGTTCTTACGCTTAAGAAAAAAGACGGAACCATCAAAGAAGTGAAAATGATTCGTGAAGAAGTAGCGATAGAAGACACTTTTGCGAGAAGTATCATCATCAATGGAGCGAATGGTAAAAAATATGGATTCATCAATTTGCCAAGTTTCAATGCAGATTTTGAAGATGCTAAAGGAAGAAATGCTTCAGACGACATAAAAGCAGAACTCATTAAACTAAAAGCACAAAATGTAGAAGGAATTATCCTTGATTTAAGAAATAACGGAGGCGGTTCTCTTACCGAAGTGGTAGATATTATGGGACTTTTCATGAATAACGGACCAGTTGTTCAGGTAAAAGACGGAAACGGTAGAGTTCAGGTGATGAGAAACAAACAAAATGACCCAATTTGGACTGGGCCTTTGGTAATCATGCAAAACGAACTTTCGGCTTCGGCTTCTGAAATTTTAGCTGGTGCGATGAAAGATTACGGAAGAGCGGTTATTGTAGGTTCTCCTAATTCTTTCGGAAAAGGAACAGTGCAGACTTTCGTAGAACTGAATAGATTTTTAAACAGTACGGATGATTTCGGCTCACTGAAATTAACCATTCAGAAATTCTACAGAATCAACGGAAAATCTACCCAATTAAAAGGTGTAGAGTCTGATATCCCAATGAAAGATGTATTCTCTTATGAAGAAATAGGCGAAAGATTTGATAATTATGCTTTACCTTGGGATCAAGTAAATTCTAGTAGTTTTACGGTTAACAACACAATAAATGTTGCAGAGTTGGCGAGAAACAGTCAGTCAAGAATGACTCAGAATAAATTTTATCAATTATTGCTAGAATCTGCACAATGGAGAGAAAAACTAGACAAAGAAGAAAAGATTTCTCTTAATCTAAAAGAATTTGAAGTAGTAATGAAAACCAGAAAAGCACAGATTGATAAATTTAAACCACTGATTAAATACAATAACGGATTAAACTTTGCCCTTCATGCAGACGAAGTTACCAGAGGAAAAACTGATGAGGTTTTTGCTAAAAAATCTGAAAACTGGATGAAAAATTTGAAAAGAGATATTTACCTGCAAGAAACCGTAAATATTATCTCTGAACTAAAATAAACATCTTTGATGTATTTATAACTCCTCCAAATTTTTGGAGGAGTTTTTTATTTAAAACGTCAATTCTATTCCTTCAAGTTTTAAAAGCGCCGCTTTTCTATCGACACCACCAGCATAACCAGTAAGCGAAAGGTTTTTGCCAATTACTCTGTGACAAGGAACCACCAAGCATAATTTATTTCTAGAATTGGCATTGGCAACTGCTCTTACCGATTTTGGACGTTTCATAGCATCGGCTTGAGATTGATAACTTCTGTACTTTCCAAAACTAATGTTCTGTAATTCTTCCCAAACCTTTTTCTGAAAATCTGTACCCGTAAATTCTACAGGAACGGTAAATTTTGTCAATTTTCCTTTGAAATATTGGCTCAATTCCTTTTCCAGAAGTTTTAAAACCCTGTTATTGGATGTTTTGATGACGCCATAACCTTGCGAAATTTCTTCCATGTGCTTTTCGAAATATTTAGAATCTTCAAAATCGAGGAGAAGCAAGGCGTTTTGATTGGCAAAAGCTATCATTTTACCCAGAGGAGTTTCGTATGATTTGGTGTACAGCATATTCATAATGAATGAGTTTTCAACAAATTTAGGAAGAATTTTTGCGAAAAGAGGGTTTAATTTTTAAAATACTTTTTCATTTCATCAATTTGAGATTCATTTTTTGTGAGAATATGTTTTTAATCAGTAATTCTTTTGAAAAAAACTATTGAAGTCTTATTTAGAATTAAAATAAATAAAGTATATTTGCTCCTCAATTAATTATAGAAATCTTGCAGACAAATATTTCAAATAAATTGTGCTGTTTTCCTCGAAATAAAAAGGGGAAAATCAAAGGTTATGATAACGAAAACTTGCAGATGCCCAATAAGATTATCGAAATGGGATTATTGCCAGAAACATCATTCGTGATCTTACATCAAGCGCCTTTTAGCGGTCCTCTGTACATAGAATATGGGGAAGAAAAAACGAGAGTTGCTCTTCGTGAAGAAGAAGCGAGATTTATTTTCGTAGAACCAGAAAATTAAACCAAAATTTCTACTGAAATTTGGAAAATTATATGCCGAACTCAGCAAAAAAACAAAAACACATCCTTTTGGTTGGCAATCCCAATGTTGGGAAATCTACCCTCTTCAATTTGCTTTGTAACAAAAATCAAAAAACAGGTAATTATGCAGGTGTTACCGTTGCTTCGCACGAAGGAACTTACCTATACAAAGACGAAGAAGTAGAAATTGTAGATTTGCCAGGTTCTTACAGCATTTATCCCACTTCTGAAGACGAAGCTATTTTCACCAAATATTTGATTGAAGAGCAAGAAAAATACAGCGGTGTTATTTACATTGCAGACGCGCTGAACCTCAAAAGAAGCTTACTGCTTTATCAGCAAATCAAAGATTTGGGAATTCCTGTTTTGATGGTGATTAACCAAGTAGATTTGGCGGAGAAAAGAGGTTTACACATCGATTCTAAAAAACTGAGCGAACTTCTAGGTCAAAATATTCTAGAATCCAATGCCAAAAAGAATATTGGGATTGATGAAATAAGAGAATCAATTTTTAAAGATGAATTTTCGGTTTCGGATAAGCCTTATTTTGATATTCCTTCAGAAAATTTAGGATTGGTTTTCAAGATTTCAAGACAAATCGAAGAGAATAATTTCTATAAAGTTTGGACACTTATTGCTGCAGATACTTATTTGGGCAAATTAGAAAGTGTAAAAACACAACTGAATCAAGAAGACAGAAAATGTATGGTTCCGAAGCGTTTACAAGTGCAGGAAACCATTAGAAGATACCAACAAATTGACGGAATTATCTCTCAAACCATTTCTAAAAAACCTCAATTCAAGGAACTTCTCACCGAAAAATTAGACAAAGTTTTAGTTCATCCTATTTTAGGATATTTGGTTTTTGGAATTATTTTACTTACCATTTTCCAAAGTGTGTTTTTCATCGCAGAATATCCTATGAATTGGATTGATGCCGCTTTTGCTTGGCTATCAGAAACTTCTAGAACTTGGCTTCCAGAAGGTCCATTGAATTCATTAATTTCTGACGGAATTATCCCAGGAATTGGCGGAATTGTGATTTTTGCCCCACAAATTGGGATTCTTTTATATTTCTTGTATTTATTAGAAGATTCTGGTTATATGGCAAGAGTTATTTTCTTGATGGACAGATTCTTACGACCGTTTGGTTTAAACGGGAAAAGTATTGTTCCGCTCGTTTCGGGAACAGCTTGCGCCATTCCTGCAATCATGAGTACCAGAAACATCGAAAACGTAAAAGAGCGACTCATCACGATTCTCATTACGCCTTTTATGACGTGTTCTGCAAGACTTCCGGTTTACAGTATCATTATTGCGCTTATTTTTACTGATGGAACTTTCTTTGGTGTAAAATATAAAGCGATTGCGCTTCTGGGAATGTATTTCTTAGGATTTGCGACTTCGCTTTTAGCCGCATTTATTTTAAAATATTTCATTAAAAATAAAGGAAAAACCTTCTTGGTAATGGATTTGCCGACTTATAAAATGCCACTTTGGAAATATGATTTCAAATTGGTTTTGGGCAAAGTTGGGGAATTTATTACAGGTGCTGGAAAAATCATTTTGGCGGTAAGTGTAATTCTTTGGTTTTTAAGTTATTTCGGACCGAAAGATGATTTCCATATTTTAGAACATCATTCAGATGTAAAACTGGAAAATTCTTATTTGGCTAAAATCGGGAAGCAAATGGAACCTGTGATTTCACCATTGGGTTACGATTGGAAAATGGGAGTAGGAATTCTCACCAGTTTTGCAGCGAGAGAAGTGTTTGTTGGCACAATGTCAACGCTTTATAGCCTTGATGATGATGCTCCAGAAAAATCTGTTATTGAAAAAATGAGAAGTGATGTAAAACCGAATGGCGAGAAAGTATTCAGTTTTGCAACAGGACTTTCCATACTTATATTCTACGCTTTTGCGATGCAATGTATTTCTACGATTGCTGTAGTCTACAGAGAAACAAAATCTTGGAAATGGACGGCGATTCAATTGATTTTCATGTCTGGTTTAGCTTATCTAGCTTCCATGTTGGTTTACCAATTTTTCAAATAAAAAAACTGCTTTTAAAAGCAGTTTTTCATTTTATTCAGCTACGAAAACGCGTTTCGCCAATTCCTGATCAAAAAGATACAAAGCAGAAGGATTGTCTTTCACCATTTTAATTTTCGAAATCAATTGAGAAGCATTGGCTTCTTCTTCTACCTGTTCATTCACGAACCATTGTAAGAAAGCAGCAGTAGAGTAATCTCCTGCGTCATTAGCAGCTTTTACAATGTCAAAAATACTTTTGGTTACTAATTTTTCGTGCTCTAATGCTTTTTCAAAAATTTCTAAAGCATCTTTGAAATCATGAGGAGGTTGTTTTACTTCTTGTAGCACAATTTTTCCACCGATATCGTTCAAATAATCAAAGAATTTTTCTGAATGCATCAGTTCTTCTTTAGATTGAACTCTGAAATAATTGGCAATTCCGTCTAAATCTTGTTCTAAAAACCAAGCGCTCATGGATAGATACAATTGCGCCGCATATTGTTCTTTTGCAATTTGCTGATTCAGCAAATCAAATATATAATCTCTGTTCATAATAAATGAATTTATTCAAAGATAAGAAAGAAATCTGATTTAGTTTTAAGAAATTTTATCTCTTCCTGGGCATTTTTTACATCTTTTCCCTTTCTTAAATTTCTTGCAACATTTCTTTTTACCACAATATTGTTCGTAGTTTTTGCTCTCCAAAGTTGGAACAACAAGATTGAAATAAGGGTTAGTTCTGAAATCCATGAGACAAAATTAATCTTTATTTAGAATAGTTCAAAATAATTATGTAATTTTGTCATAAGATTTTTGTCATGGAAAGTTTAGTCCTTCAATACGTTATCATCTTTGCAGCTTTATTAGCGGCATCTTATTCTATTTATAAAATCATCAAAAAAACTTTTTCTCCAAAAAAATTCGATAGTAAAAGAACGCATTGCGACAAAGATTGCGGCTGTTCTTAATATTTAAAAAAATATGGGTTGTGCTTCTTATTAAAAAAAGACTGATAATTAATTGAAACGCAAAGGCGCAAATCAAATTAATTAACAAATACTGAATTAATAAGGCACAAGAAAATCAGAGATTTTCAATTTTTTAACGAAGTTAAATTTTGCGTCTTAAAAACATAAAATATTAAAAATTAGTGATTTGCGCCTTTGCGTTAAAATCCTAAATATACAAATGACTAAAATTACCGAATTCTATAAATAGGATATTGATTTACAGAACCTTCGTAATATTCAGAATTTTTATAAACCCAATCTAATTGCGCTGCTCCATCTTCTGCAAATTTAGCATCTGAAGCTTTTTTCAGTTCAATGGCTGTTTTTAACGCTTTGTTGGTTTTTAATAATTCGGCGGCAGTATCTTCGAAAACGTAGTCAGAAAAATACTCTTTTTGCCCCAAAATTCCATCGAAAAAATTCCAGTTGAAATAAGAGTCTACTGCTTCTGGTTCCAGCGTTTCTAAAAGGAATTTAACGCCAGATTGTTTTGTGGAAACCAAATAATCTCCTTTTCTGAATTTTTTGGTCTTTAATTCTGATGAAACTTGAGTATCGAAATGCAAGTAATGACCTTCGTAAGGATTTTTTACGGTTTTAAAATCTACGATTTTATAAGACTCAACTTTGATCAACGAATCAGATTGTAATTCTTTGAATTGGATTTGATTGCGTTTTAAATTTTCTATGATTTTTCCTTCAGATTTCGGGATTACATAATAACTTGGTATTGTAATTTCTTTGTCTGATTTATAGGTGTCAAAAAATTTCACTTTTCTGGTGAAAGGCTTATTTCTGTCGTAGAAAAGTCTTGGTTTTCCTGAAATTTCGCTTGGTTTTTTCCCAGCTTCATAACCTTTGAAATCAATAAAACTGTATTTGGTGCTGTCTAATTTCCAACGAATTGCATATTTTTTATTTGGTAAATAATTGGTCAATTCTTCCATCATTTTTTTAGAAATTTCTTTGTAGTTTTCGTCTACAAAATTGATGGAGTGTCTCATGTATTCATACGTTGCTTTTACGCGGTCTTGGTAAGGTTTTAGCATGTGCGTTTCTGCCACTGTTCCCGGAATGTTGAAAAGGGTAGTGTAACCCGTTGCGTAGCGTGGAGAATCCATGAACGCTGGGAAACCTTCATCGGGAGAATCTCCGTGAATATTGACATAAGGAACGTTCAAAATTTTAGATTTCTCCATATTTTGAATCAATTTCGGTTGCATTTCTTGATGAAAATACGTTCCGAGATAATTTCCTAATCTTTCTTTGTTGGTAGAAATATAGGTAAAAGTGTACTGATAATCTGCGCCGTTACTTACATGATTATCAATGAAATAAATAGGTTTTAGCCAATGAAAAATCTCTTGAAAAGCTTTGGCGTTTTCTGTATCATTTTTGATGAAATCTCTGTTCAAATCAAAATTTCTGGCATTCCCACGAAAACCGTGTTCTTCTGGTCCGTTTTGGTTGGCTCGTGAGAATTTTCCTCTTCTCAACATTCCCGAAATGTTGTATGCTTCAATAGCGGCAACTTTGGTATTTTGTGGAACTTTTATTTTTCCTAAAGCTAAATCTCGCATCAGCATCATGGTTGCATCAATTCCGTCTGGTTCACCAGGATGAATGCCGTTATTGATGAGAATTACAGGATTTTGAAATTCAAATTTTTTAGTTTTAGAAATATTGAAAATCACCACTCTAATTGGTTCTCCGTTGTCATCTTTTCCTTTTTCAACAACAGAAATACTTTCGAAATTTTTATCTAAATCATCATAGAATTTCACCATTTCTTCATATGTGGCGGTTTGATTTCCGTTGCCTTTTTCGTAAGGTGTTTTGAAATCTTGAGCAAAAGAAAATACGGTTTGAACGAGAAAAAGTAGTGTGATTTTTTTCATTGAGAGGAAATTTTAAACGAAGATATTAATTTTATATCTTTGATAAAACTATAAAATGAAAACATTCTACCTTCTTTTCGTTTCTTTATTTATCATCAGTTGCAAAGAAAAAACTTTTGCAGATGATATTACTTTGGTTTATCCAAAAAATACCAAAATGAAAATTCAGGAATTTAATGAGTGTATTGGAGAAAGTGGAAGTGGAATAATTTATATTGGCAAAGAAAAAAAAGATATTCCTTTGAAATATTTGGAATCAATGATTCCCGCTCCACCTCCGCCGCCTTCTTTTGAAAAAAAAGAAATTGACTCTACAAAAGAAAAAATTTTTAGAGATTTCTTCTACTCTGATTCTAAAATTATAAAAAGTATTGGAAAACCTGTGAAATTTGATTCTTTGACGAATAAAGACATTCAAATTGTAGTAAAAAACAAAGATATTATTCCTAAATATGCATACAATTTTGAAACGAATCAATTAAAAAAATACAAAGCTTTTCCCGTTTTTATAAAAAATATATCTGGAAGAAATCTTCGACTTCCAGAATTAAAAAATTTACCATTCGCTTTTTTAAATAAAAATAAAAAATGGCAAATTATATGGAACGATAATGCTTTTGTCTGTGGTGACAGTCGTTGGAATTATCATTATTGGGATTTCAAACCAAATGATATTATAATTATGGCTGTTAATTATTTTGATGGAAAAGAAACTGGCAAATTCAAAGTTGAATTTTTCGACCAAACATCTTCAATTCCTTTTGAGATGAATTATAAAAAAGAGCTAATTAAAGACCAAAGAAAATATCTTGAAGTGAAATAAAAAAATCCACAGAATTTTCTGTGGATTTTATTTATCTTGATTCTTGGATCTAAAATCTTGAATCTATTTTATTTAATCATTCAATTTCAAAACTGCCATAAATGCAGATTGTGGAACTTCGACTCTACCAATTTGCTTCATCTTTTTCTTACCTTCTTTCTGCTTTTCTAGGAGTTTACGTTTTCTGGAAATATCACCACCATAACATTTTGCGGTAACGTCTTTTCTCAGAGCTTTTACATTTTCACGGGCAATAACTTTTGCACCAAGAGCAGCCTGAATCGCAATATCAAACTGTTGACGAGGAATCAATTCTCTTAGTTTTTCGCACATTTTTTTACCAATGTAATACGCGTTGCTGTCGTGAATTAACGAAGAAAGTGCATCTACCATATCTCCATTAATTAAAATGTCCATTTTCACCAATTTTGAAGCTCTAAAACCAATTGGATGGTAATCAAAACTTGCATAACCTTTAGAAATTGATTTTAATCTGTCATAAAAATCAAAAACAACTTCTGACAAAGGCATGTTAAATACCAATTCTACACGGTCTGAAGTCAAATAAGATTGGTTTACAATTTCGCCACGTTTTTCGATACAAAGCGTCATTACAGCACCCACAAAATCAGATTTTGTAATAATGGTAGCTTTGATGTAAGGTTCTTCTACACGATCAAGAGCGATTGGATCCATCATTTCAGACGGGTTATTAATCAAAATCGGAACATTCGGTTCTTTTTTAGAATAACCATAGTAAGAAACGTTAGGAACCGTCGTAATTACGTTCATGTTGAACTCTCTATCTAGACGTTCCTGTACAATTTCCATGTGAAGCATTCCTAAGAAACCACAACGGAAACCGAATCCAAGTGCCGCAGAACTTTCTGGCTCGAAAACCAAAGAAGCATCATTCAGCCTTAATTTTTCTAGAGAAAATCTTAATTCTTCAAAATCTTCTGATTCAATAGGATAAATTCCCGCGAAAACCATTGGTTTTACATCTTCGAAACCGTCAATTGCTTCGGTTGCAGGATTTGCCATAGAAGTAATGGTGTCACCTACTTTTACTTCTCTAGCATCTTTAATCCCAGAAATAATATAGCCTACATCTCCGCATTTGATTTCAGATTTTGGAGCTTGTTTTAGTTTTAGCGTTCCTACTTCATCTGCTTCATAGACTTTATCCGTTGCCATGAATTTTACTTTCTCTCCTTTAGAAATTTTACCGTTTACTACTTTAAAGTAAGCTTCAATTCCACGGAAAGGATTGTAAACAGAGTCAAAAATCAGAGCTTGAAGCGGCGCATTTTCGTCACCTTTTGGCGCAGGAATTCTTTCTACAATTTGTTCAAGCAATTCATGAACACCAGCTCCTGTTTTCCCAGAAACACGCAAAACATCTTCTGGTTTACAACCCAAAAGATTTACGATTTCATCTGTAACTTCTTCTGGATTAGCAGAAGGTAAGTCTATTTTATTCAAGATTGGAATAATTTCCAAATCGTTTTCTAGCGCTAAATATAAATTACTAATTGTCTGTGCTTGAATGCTTTGTGCGGCGTCTACA
The DNA here is from genome assembly GCF_041431305.1 of Cloacibacterium sp. Arc13. Classification (NCBI taxonomy): domain Bacteria; kingdom Pseudomonadati; phylum Bacteroidota; class Flavobacteriia; order Flavobacteriales; family Weeksellaceae; genus Cloacibacterium; species Cloacibacterium sp. Arc13. Next base: position 145,070 of record NZ_JASMRM010000001.1, on the reverse strand, counting down.
ATCAGAAGTGCACCTTCACAAGCAGCGATAGAACGAGAAACTTCGTAAGAAAAATCTACGTGTCCCGGTGTATCGATCAGGTTGAGAATATATTTTTCGCCTTTATATTCATAATCCATTTGAATGGCGTGAGATTTTATGGTAATTCCACGCTCTTTTTCCAAATCCATATCGTCAAGAGTTTGCGATTGCAACTCTCTTTGAGAAACCGTATTGGTATATTCTAAAAGTCTGTCAGCAAGGGTAGATTTCCCGTGGTCGATATGTGCGATTATGCAAAAATTTCTAATGTTCTTCATTCTTCTTTTTCAATGATTTGCAAAGATATTGATTTTAAGGTAAAATCCTAAAAATAAAAAACTCCGAATTGATTTTCGGAGTATATTTTAAAGATTTTAAGGATTTGGCATCGGTTCGCGGCCTTTTGGTGGCCCCATTTTTTGTCTGCGTTCCATAAATTTTTCGCGCATTCTTCCTTCTTGATTAAAAAGTTTCAGCACTTGTTGAGGTGTTAAAATTTTGAGAAACTTATCAGCATAGACTTTTCGGTTGTTGAGCAGTTGTTGACCTAAGTCAAAGCTTTGGTTCAGCATTTTCTTGGCTTCTGCATCAGAAAGGTTTTCTTGAGAGAAATCTGCTCTGAATTTATTTTTGATGGTTTTTTGACTTTCTAGATATTCCTTGAGAAGGGATTTAAAAGCTTCTTGTTTTTCGGCAGGGACTTGTAAGTTTTTGATGGCCATCATGGTAGCGGCATCTTCCATCAATTGTTTTCTTTGCTCAGGAGACATTTGTCTGATGTATTCTCTGCGCTGTTCTGGTGTCATTTCTCTAAAATTTGGCTTTTCTTGAGCTTTAAAACTCATAAAGGTTCCAAAAAATAGAAGGATATAAATAAAATTTTTCATAATAGATTTAGTTATAAAGGTCTAAATAGATGTCGTGACTGGTATTTTTTGATAATTCTGCCAATTCTTCTTGAGTCAAAGAATTAAGAAGTTGCTCATAATTTTCATCAGTGTTTTTAGAATTCACAATCTGTTCTGTAATTTCTGGGTTTGGGGTATGAGCAACTTCACTATTGTTTCCTTTGGCAATATTTTGTGATGAATTTTGGGTGTTATTTTGTTCTGGTTTTGGCTGTGTAGTTTCTACTTTGGTTATGGATTGCACTGAATCTTGACTTGGTTTAGAAAATTCTGTTTGGTTGGTTTTCCATAAGAAAGTAAAGCCAAAAATTAATGCTAAAGCGGCAGCAATAGAAGTCACCATAGAAAAATTGATTTTAAAAATCTTCGGTTGATGTTCTTTTTTTCTTACTGTTTTATTAAGCACGTTTTCCTGCATTTCCTCGAAGGTGTTTTCGGGAATTTTGTAGGGAATTTTTTTAGCTAATTGTTCTATATTAAAATCTTTCATTTTCTAAAATTTTTAAATTTTCTTATGATTCGTAGTTTTCTCTGATGTAGTTTTCTATTTTTTCTTTGGCGTAGTGGTAATTGGTTTTGCAAGTACTTACGCTCATTTCTAGAATATTACTTATTTCTTCGAAAGGCAATTCGTCATAATATCTAATATTGAAAACTAATTTTTGTTTTTCTGGCAATGTTTGAATGGCTTTCTGCAATAAAACTTGAATTTCTTCTGCGTCATGTTCTGCATTTTGGGCGACTAGGTTTTGCATGTAATACTCTGCATCTTCGTCTGTTTTTTGCATTTTTTTCAATTTTGCCAATTGCTGAAGCGCTTCATTGGTAGCGATTCTGTAGAGCCAAGTGTACAATTTGCTGTCTTGCTTGAATTGCCCAAAATTGTTATATGCCTTAATAAAAGTGTCTTGCAACACATCTTGCGCAAGATCATGTTGCACAATTAACCTTCTGATATGCCAATAAAGCCGACTTTGGTAGGTATCCATCATCGCACGAAGTCCTTTTTCCGAAGAATTGGGCTGTAGCATCAAGCTGATGATTTCGTCGTCTTTACACTTCATAATTTAGTTTTCAATGGTTTGATTGTTCTTTTTAAGGAAAGTTAAATTTAAAAATAAAAAATTACAAAAGTTTATAAAATAAAAAAACCATCCCGAATATTCGGAATGGTTTTATATGTAGAAAAAAGATTCTCTAATTATTCTGCTGCAGGAGCTTCTGCTTCTGGAGCAGCATCAGTTGCTACTTCTTCTTCATCTTCATCATCTTCTACCATTGCACCAGCATTTTTCATAGCATTTCTAGACATCTTCACAGCAGCTACTACTGCGTTATCTGGATGTAAGAAAGTGTATTGATCGTTTTTGATGTCACCAACATATAATTTGTTACCAATTCTAAGTGGAGTAACATCTACTACGATTTCGTCTGGTAAGTTAGCAGGAATAGCTTTCAATCTTAATTTTCTGAAAGATTGTCTTAAAACACCACCCGCTAAAACACCTTTTGCACGACCGGTAATTCTTACAGGAACTTCCATAACTACTGGTTTATCAGCGCTTAATTGATAGAAGTCTGCGTGAAGAATTTTGTCTGTAATTGGGTGAAATTGGATGTCTTGTAAAACAGCATCAATTTTTTGACCATCTAGCTCAATTACTACCGTGTGTGCATCTGGAGTGTAAACCAAGTCTTTGAAAGATTTCTCAGTAGAAGAGAAATTGATTGGTTGCTCACCTCCATAAACAACACAAGGAACTAATTCAGCATCACGTAGAGCTTTGGTAGACTTTTTGCCCACGCTTTCTCTTTTTGTACCTTGAATTGTAATAGATTTCATTTAAAAAATATTTAAGTGTGTTAAATTTTTCAGGCTGCAAATATAGTGAAAAAAATTATATAATAAACTTATCGCTAATTGATTTGTGCTCGTGTACCATTTTCATTACGTCTGCAAAAAGCGCTGCACAAGATAAAACCTTGATTTTAGAAGAAAGCTCTGATTTTACTGGAATCGTATCAGTTACAATAACTTCGCTAATCTGTGAGTTTTCTATATTTTCATAAGCTTTACCAGAAAGAACAGCGTGTGTTGCCATAGCTCTTACTGATTTTGCTCCGTTTTTCATTAGAATTTCTGCTGCTTTGCAAAGTGTTCCAGCTGTGTCTATCATATCATCAATGAGGATCACGTTTCTGTCTTTTACATCACCAATCAAGAACATTTCTTCTACTACATTTGCTTTTTTTCTTTCTTTATAAGCAATTACTACTTCTGCACTTAGGTATCCTGCGTAATTTTTCGCTCTTTTTGCGCCACCCATGTCTGGTGAAGCAATGGTAAGATTGTCTAAGTTTAAAGACTTAATGTGGTCTACAAAGATGGTAGAAGCATAAAGATGGTCTACAGGAATTTCGAAGAAACCTTGAATTTGGTCTGCGTGTAAATCAATAGTCATGATTCTTGTAGCGCCTGCTGCAGTTAAAAGATTAGCAACTAATTTTGCTCCGATTGGTGCTCTAGGCTTATCTTTTCTGTCTTGTCTAGCTAATCCAAAATATGGAATCACTACGGTAATACTCTTTGCTGATGCTCTTTTTGCTGCATCAATCATTAAAAGAAGTTCTAGAAGATTGTCTGCTGGTGGAAAGGTAGAGCCGATAAGAAAAACTCTTCCTCCTCTTACAGATTGATCTAATACGGGTTCGAATTCCCCGTCACTAAATTCTTGGAAATTAATTTTTCCTAATTCTTGCCCATAATGATTAGCGATTTTTTCTGCTAAATCTCGACTTGTTCTGGTGCAAAACAAATAGGTTGCTTGATCAGCCATTTTTACTTTTTTTGGTTTGGCAAATTTAAAAAAAATAAAACCACCTGAAAAATATCAGGTGGCTTTTATAAAAATTATTTTTTTATTTTCACTATTTTGGGAAAGTTACCCCCGAATAAGCATTAATATCAACAAAAGGAAGTGTAGAATAAAAAGTATTGTTTATTGCCGCAATAAAAGTATTAGCAATAATTGCATATCCTCTTCCATTTGGGTGAACGCCATCTAGAGAAAAAGTACCTCCTGTTACAAATGATGCAGTATATTTTACTCCATTGTATTGGATACCAGAAGTGTTTCCTAGTTCTTTCATTTTTGAGTTTGCATCTACTAATGCAAGTCCATATGTAGTAGCTAAACTTGAAATAGAAGCATTATAAGCATCTGTAGCAGCGATTACTTTAGCAGCTTCTTTTTCGGTTAATACATATTTATCAGCAAGTGGAGTTGCTGTTCCTCCTTTAATTGTTGTATCTCTTAACAATGTTAATGCTGGTAAAAGAATTATATCTTTAGCAGTAGTCTGTCTAAGAGAAGGTAGGTTATATGCAGATAAGTTTGTGAGGTCTTTATCTACTATAACAGCTCCATTTACTCCATTTTCAGAAAACTTAATAAGCCTAGCATTGTATTCCGCAGCAGTTATTGCTCCAAGGTTCTTAAGCGTAAGTAAGCCTCCATTGTAAGTTGCATAAGCTGCATTTAATTGTGACACTTGTGGAGCTGTTAGTCCAGCAATAGGAGTTGCAGGTACAGTTGTGAAGTAAGGTATTGAAGTAACATACGGAATGTTTGCAATAGCGCCTTTAGATGTAGTATTTGCTGTTTTTAAACTTGTAATGACTGTTTTAATAACATTTGCTACAACGTTAGGATCAGAAATATCATTAGAGCCATAAGTTGATGGGTCTAAATTTCCCTTTTGATCTACTCCAGAACCTCCAGAAGTTGCATAAGAAAGAACGTCATTATTACCAATCCATAATGTATAGAAACTTGGTTTCTGAGCTGCAGCATCAGCTAAAACGGTTGTAGAAGCCGATGTGGCAAATCTTACAAAGTAAGGATTAGCTTTTCCTGTAGCTAAATTAGCAGCGCTACCATATCCTGGAGTTACTAAATGAAAAGATTTAGCACCCGGAACCCCCATGTTGTTAAAATATTTTCCAGCCCCTCCAATAACATCCAAATTTGCGCCTGGAGCTGAAGGTGTAGGTGAAAGAGTTGGGTTCAGAGTAAGTTTTCCATAAAAATCTGTATTTCCAGAAAGTGCAAACAAATCTGTAAATCCGCCCATATTATTTGGCATAAGAGGTTGAGTGAAGGTTTGAGTACCTCCTGCGAGAGCCATTTGTTTAGCAAGCATAGAAGGGAATGATTCTTTTTGACCATCTAAATATAGTGCTCCATCTCTGTAGCCAGAAGTTAAAGAGTTCCCAATAGATACAAAAGTTTTGAAGTCTGCATTTCCGGTTGAAACGGTCATGTTATTTACGTCTCTTTCGAAATCTGTATTACAGCTTACTAATGTTAAAGCTGAAATTGCGAAAGCTGATAATATTATTTTTTTCATAATTTTTAAATTAAAATGCATTGTAAGTGAAACCTAAACCAAGATACATTGCTTTAGCTTTAGCTTGTCCTTTGAAGCTTAAGTAATCGTTGTTTACTTTTCTTGCTTCTGGGAATGATAAAGCGGCTGCTAAATCCACTCCTAACTTTCCAAATTTATATCCAAGACCAGCTGTAAATACGCTTGCGTCAAAAGATGGAGTTTCTGGGATGAAATATTTGTCTTCATATGGAGATTCATCAAAATAGTATCCTAATCTACCTGCTAATTTATCCGTTAGCATATATTGTGTACCAATTCTAAATGTTTTAGCATTTTTGAAGTTTTTAGGAGATACTAAAACCGTTTTATCTGCTTGGTTTCCAACTTGAGCATTTTCGAAGTCTAGCGTTAATTTGCTATATCTTTCCCAGCCGTGGTAGTTGAAATCAGCTGAAACTAACCATTTTGGTGTGATTCTATAAGTAAGACCTATTATGTACTCGTCTACTAGTGGTAGTTCTGCGGTAAATGCATCTTGACCATCTGCTCCTACATTTAATTGAGGAGATGTAAGTACAGCTTCTGGTACTCCTGTAAATGTGGCAACTCCATTTTCTGCTTTCATGATAACAGCTGAACGATAAGCAATACTTAAATCTAAATTGGTAGTCGGTTTAAGATAGAAACCTAATCCAAAACCAGAACCTGTTGCTTTTTCGTCATTTATATTAAATGTTCCTCCTAGGTTGGTAACCGCTTTATCCCAATCTACCATACCTTTTGCATAGATGTAACTTACACCGATAGAAGCCCAATCATTAAATTTATAAGAAACCATAGGTTGGAAATAGAAGCTTTTCAATTCCATTTTTTGAACGATTTCTCTACCAGTCCAATCATCTGCCCATTTTACTGTACTTCCGAATGGTGTAGTAACACTTAAACCTACAGAAACATTATTTGTAACTTTATATGCAATTGCTGCATATAGTGGTGTTCCCAAAGGGTTTTCTGTTTTGTAAGATTGTAAAGTTTCTAGACTTTGGTATTCTACTTCAGTAATTGCACCAAAACCACCCACTGCAACACTCAATTTGTTAGGAATAAAAGAGATACCTGCAGGGTTAAAAAAAGCTACACTCGCATCTTCAGTATGCGCGCTAGTGTGAGCCATTGCAAGCTGTTTTACACCTTGTAATGATACTCTAAAACCTCCTGCGTAAGAAAATACGCCAGCTAAAAGAGCTGTAGTTATTAAAATTCTTTTCATGTTAATTAATAATTATTGCGCCAAATATAGAATTTATTTATATATAAATGTTAAAATTATATTAAAAAAATTAAACAAAAATTAAATTTAATTTATTTTTTATAATTTTTTATTTGAATTGAAAAAAATAAATAATTGATTATCAAATATTTGAAAAACTATTCAAAAAGAATTATTAAACGATTGTTTAATTAAAATACTATTAAACAATAATTATGTATTGCATGTAAAGCTTAAAAAATAAAATATGAATAATTTAATAATATTACATAATGTTTATTAATATTGTGTAAAAATATTAGTTTTATATAAAAATATGATAATTTAGACTTCCTGATGATAGACTTATTGTTTTATGATACATTGTTTAAAAATTATACTAAATTTGCAAGAATTAAAATATTATTATGAGTTGTGGATGTAATTCATCCGGAGATTCTAAACATTCTTGTGCTACTAAGAGCACTACAGGTTGCGAAAATGTCAATACCTGTGGGAATAGTTATAAATTGAGCGTCTTTGATTGGCTTTCTACCATACAAGCACCTAAACAGAATAAGTGCAATTTTGTAGAAGTAAGATTTAAGAATGATAGAAAATGCTATTACAATAATGTAAACCAGTTGCCACTTCATATTGGGAGCGTAGTTACAGTAGAATCTAATCCGGGTCACGATATAGGTGTAGTAAGTTTAACAGGAGAACTTGTTAAAATTCAGATGAAAAAGAAACATTTTTCTGAAGATGCTGCCCTCAAAATTTATAGAGTCGCTACACAAAAAGATGTAGAGATTTGGCAAGATGCCAGAAAAAAAGAAGACCAAACAAAGATTCAGGCAAGAAAAATTGCTAAAAATCTAGGTTTGGAAATGAAAATCACCGATGTAGAATATCAAGGAGATGGCTCGAAAGCTACTTTTTATTATACCGCAGAAGGGAGAGTAGATTTCCGTCAATTGATTAAAGAATACGCTTCATCTTTCAAAACAAAGATTGATATGAAGCAAATAGGCTATAGACAAGAATCTGCCAAAGTAGGCGGAATAGGTTCTTGTGGTAGAGAATTATGCTGTTCTACTTGGCTTACAGACTTCCGTTCAGTAAATACTAATGCGGCAAGATACCAGCAGTTAAGTATCAATCCGCTAAAATTAGCAGGACAATGTGGTAAATTAAAATGCTGTCTTAACTTTGAATTAGACAGTTATGTAGATGCGTTATCAGATTTCCCTTCTTCTAATACCATCATCGAAACCGAAAAAGGAAGAGCTTTTTGTATTAAAATAGACGTTTTCAAAAAGAAAATGTGGTTTGCTTATGTAGATAATTCTATGGCTTGGTATGATTTAGACGTTGCTGAGGTTAAAAAAATGATGAAAATCAATAGCAAAGGTCAAAAATCTATCCCATTAGAAGAATTGAAAACCTTCACAGGAGCAGATAAAGTGGAAACGGTAGATTTAATTCAGGAGAATAATCTGGATAGGTTTGAGAAAAAGAAACCGAACAAGCATAGAAATAAAAATACAGGAAATAATAGAGCAGAGCAGGTAACCAAAGAGCCAGAAGCTCAAAAAGATAATAATAGACCTGAAAAAACCAATGCTCCTAAAAAGTTTAATAAAAACAAAAAAAGATTTCCTCCAAAAAGAAATAATAATGATTAAATATTTTCAGATATTTTTCGTTTCTATAATGCTTATTTCATGTTCCTATAATAATGAAGTGGTTTCTATGAATGAAGTAAACGGAACTTGGGATAAGAAAAAGGAACTGCTGTTTACTATGAATATAGAAGACACCAGCACTCCTAAAAATATTATATTTGTTGTAAGAAATAATAACGATTATCCTTATAGTAACCTGTTTTTAATTACTTACCTCAAAGCTGAAAATGAGAAAAATTTTAAAATAGATACGCTTAACTACATCATGGCAAAACCTAATGGAGAATGGTTAGGAAAAGGTTTTGGCGAGACTAAAGAAATATTGTTTCAATATAAAAACCAATATAAATTTCCAAAAAAAGGAAAATACATTATTGGGGTAAAACAAGGAATGAGAACCAATAGTCTAGTAGGAATTGAAGATTTGGGCGTAAAATTAGAAAATTCAACACAACCATAATCATTATATGGAAAACACTGTAAAACAAGGCAGCACACTTAATTTTCCGTTGCCACCTAAAAAGCAAAAAAACTTTGGTTATAAAAAATGGGTTAAATTCATTTGGCTTGGCTTAGGAGGAATAATTCTAGGAACAGCATTTTTGTTTTTTGCTGTATCTCAAGGATTTTTGGGAGATATGCCAGATGTAAAAGAATTAGAAAATCCAGATATTTATGTGGCTTCAGAGATTATTTCTTCTGATGGCGTTACCTTAGGGAAATTCGAGAAAGAAAAAACCATTCCGGTTACCTATAAAGATTTGCCGCCGCATTTAGTATATGCATTGATGGCAAAAGAAGATGAACGTTTCCGTGAGCACTCAGGAATTGATTTGCAAGCTTTTGCAAGAGCGGTAGCATTCCGTGGTAAAAGAGGTGGTGGTTCTACTATTTCTCAGCAGTTGGCAAAACTATTGTTTACGAAAAAACCCGCAACAAATTCTTTAATGAGAGGCATTCAAAAATTAAAAGAATGGTCTGTTGCGGTAAGCTTGGAGAAAAGGTATACCAAGGAGGAAATCATCACTATGTACTTTAACAAAATGGATTTTAATTATAATTCCAAGGGTATTGAATTAGCTTCACGAATTTATTTTAATAAATCTACTAAAGATCTTACGCTTTCAGAAGCCGCAACTTTTGTTGCAATGCTAGAGGCTCCAATTAGAAATAATCCCATTAGAAATCCTGAACGAGCTAAGGAAAGAAGAAATGTGGTTTTAGAGCAAATGCTTAAAACCAACTATATAGACCAAGCTACTTATGACAAAGTAGTAGCGGAACCCATCGTAGTAGATTTCCATCCTGTAGAATCTGTAGACGAAGGATATTCTGCTTATTATAAGCATTATTTGAGAAAAGAAATTAATAGCTATTTAGAAGAATACGAGAAAGAGACTGGTAAAGATGTAAATATTTACAGAGATGGTCTTAAAATCTTTGTAACCTTAGATTCTAAAATGCAGAAATATGCAGAAGAAGCCATTAAGGAACACATGACCAGTCTTCAGAAAAGTTTTGATGATGAACAACGCAGAAATCCTAATAGACCTTTCTATTTCTTGAAGAAAAAGCAAATAGATGATATTATGCTAGCTGCAATGAAAAGAACAGGCAGATATAAACAATTGGCTGCAGAAGGGGTTTCAGAAGATTCTATTATGATGGATTTCAAAACGCCTACCAAAACCACCATCTTTACTTGGGAAGGAGAAAAAGAAACCGAAATGTCTCCGTATGATTCTATCAGATACCATAAGCAAATTGCACAAGCTGGCTTAATGTCTATGGAACCTGCAACGGGTGATATCAAAGCTTGGGTAGGAGGAATCGATTGGAAGCATTTTCAATATGACCACGTAAAACAAGGAAAAAGACAAGTTGGTTCTACATTTAAACCGTTTGTATATGCTACAGCAATCATGAATTTAGGAATGACTCCTTGTTCTACCGTTTCTAATGCTACTTATACCAAAGGAGATTGGGTAGTAGAAGGTAATGGTGGTAATCTTACTTTGAGAGACGCTTTAGCACATTCTAAAAACCCTGTTGCTGTAAGATTAATAGAATCTGTAAGTCCTAAAAAAGTAATCCAATTGGCTAGAGATTTAGGAGTAACAGAAGAAATGCCAAATGAATATGCAATCGCTCTAGGTTCTTCTGATATTACCATTTACGAAATGTTGGGAGCTTATAATTCTTTTGCAAATTATGGAAATTACATTAAACCAGAAATGGTTTGGCGTATAGAAGATGCTAATGGTAGAGTAATTAAAGAAGTGAAAAACGAAACCAAAGAAGTCATGAACGAAATGTACGCTTATACCATGATAGACTTGATGAAAGGTGTTGCAAGATTTGGTACAGCTTCTGGTCAGTTAAGAAGAATGGGAATTCCTGATACTGTAGAAATAGCTGGTAAAACTGGTACTACTCAGAACAACTCAGATGGTTGGTTCATGGGAATTACGCCTAATCTAGCAACTGGAGTTTGGGTAGGTTGGGAAGACAGAGCAACGCACTTCTGGAGTACAGGTGAAGGTCAAGGTGCGAGAATGGCATTGCCAATTTGGGGAATTTTCATGAAGAAAATTTGGGCAGATAGAGAACTCGGGATTACACCAGATGATAAATTTGCTAAACCTTCTAATTGGACGGGAGATTGTGCAGATTTACAAGGACTTGGCGGTTATGGAGACGATGGAGGATTACAAACCATAGACCAAATCAAAAATCCTAAACCGAAAGACAATCAGCCTAAAAATAATAAACCAAAAGAAGAAAATCTCAACGAAAATCTGAACAAAGACGAAGTAGATTTCAATCAATAAAAATGATAAACCGTTTCAATCTTATTTGAAGCGGTTTTTTCTTGAAAATCATTTAGTTTTGCAAAATGAATTTAGATAAAATTACACAGAGATATTTTGACCTTTTTCCAGGAGATTTTTCAGGAAATCCTGTACAAAGACAAACGCCCAATTTCTTTTTTGCACTTACCGATATTTATGGATTCAAAAAAGCGCAGTTATTGCACTTTAACGAAAATTTAGCCGAAGAAATAGGCTTGGGTAAAATTGAAAACCAAGAGGATACAGATTTTTTAAACGCTACCAAACTTCCAGAAAATGTGAAAACTTTTTCTACCGCTTATGCAGGTCATCAGTTCGGACAATGGGCTGGTCAATTAGGTGATGGAAGAGCCATTTATGCAGGAGAAATTGAAAATAAAGAAGGAGAATCAACAGAAATTCAATGGAAAGGAGCAGGAGCAACTCCTTATTCTCGTCATGCAGATGGAAGAGCCGTTTTGCGTTCATCTATCAGAGAATATCTCATGAGTGAAGCCATGTTTCACTTGGGAATTCCTACAACTAGAGCGCTTTCTCTTTCGCTTTCTGGAGAAAAAGTGGCTAGAGATATCATGTACAACGGAAATGTAGATTTCGAGCAAGGAGCTGTTATTATTAGAACTTCGGAAACGTTTCTTCGTTTTGGGCATTTTGAGTTGTTGGCAGCTAGAAATGAATTGGATACTTTACAAAAATTAGCAGATTTTACCATCGAAAATTATTTCCCAGAAATTGATAAAAATTCGACGGAGAAATATCTAGATTTTTTCAAAATAGTAGGCGAAAAAACCGCCGATATGATTGTAGAATGGCTTCGTGTAGGATTTACACATGGCGTAATGAATACCGATAATATGAGCATTATTGGTAATACGATAGATTACGGCCCATTCTCATTTTTAGATGAATATAACCTCAATTTCACTTCCAATACCACAGATTTACCAGGAAGAAGATACGCTTTTGGTAAACAAGCGCATATTGCTCATTGGAATTTAATGCAATTAGCGAACGCACTTTTCCCATTAATTAAAGATGAAGCTGCGCTAGAAAAAATCTTAATTGATTACAGTGAAATGTTTTGGAAGAAGCATGATGAAATGATGGCTACGAAATTCGGTTTTGAAAAATTAGAAAGATATGACGCCGATTTCTTTACTTCTTGGCAAAAATTAATGGAAGAAATTTCTACAGATTACACTTTGTTTTTCAGTCAGTTAGAAAGCCTTGAAGAAGGTTCAAATATTATAGAACATTTCAAAAATTCTTTCCATCAAAACTTGAATAAAGAACAAGAAACTTTGGTTATAGAATTTGTAGAAAATTACAGACAAAGACTATCTTACAATCAAATTTCCAAAGAAGAAAGCCGAAAAATCATGCAAAAAGCCAATCCGAAATTTGTCTTGAGAAACTATTTGCTGTACGATTGCATTGCAGAAATGGAAGAAGGCAAAACAGAACTTTTTGACAAACTTTGGAACGCTCTTCAAAATCCTTACGAAGAAATCTACCCAGAATTTTCGGTAAAAAGACCAGAAAAATATGAAGGAGTAGTGGGTTGCAGTTCCCTTTCTTGTTCTTCTTAAGAATCTAACCACAAAAGAGACAAAAGAATGGTTTGAAAACAAAAATAAAAAAAGGTAAAAAAAGAAGTTTTTTTTTACCTTTTTTTATTTTTGGATGGCTTAAAACGAATTTTATCTTTTTTTCGCTCTTGTCGTAAAAATATTTTTAGAAAAAAATTTCTGTGAAAATCTGTGTAATCTGTGAGAAACCAATACTTTTGCAAAAATTTTATCCTTGAAAAAATTCAAAGACACTTTAAAACTCATTTTTCCAAGCAATGGGATTGAATGGGTTTTGTTCATCATTTTCCTCACTTCTTACGGAATTTTAGGAAGCTATATCGCCCTGAATTACAGAATTATATTTGATGATAGAATTCCTTGGGATGCTTATTTCAGTTTTGATAATCGCTCGATTGTGATGACGGGTGGTGGTTTCGAGAGACATCCGCTTTCTAATTATTTCTTCGATTTTATCAGAGAATTTGCGCTTTGGATTTCAGAGGGTAAAAAGAATGAAATTTTCCGTTTGGTTTTGGCTTGGTGCAGTAATTTTGCAGTGAGTTTGGCTTTGGTTCAGTTGTTTAAATATTTAAGAAACATTGTTAGAATTCCATTGAAAATCAATGTATTAATTACCTTTTTCTTTGCATTTTTTACAACTCCAATTCTGCTTTCGTTCACGCCAGAAACTTATACTTACACTTTGTTGTTTTTGGTAGCTTTTAACTATTATGCAGCGGCAAAACTCAAAAAAGAAAAGAAAATTTCTCTATTTCCGCTCACTTTTGCTTCGGTTTTAGTAGGTGGTTTAACCATTACGAATATTGTAAAAGTCTACATTCCTATCCTTTTTGAGAAAGGTTTATTCAAGAATTTTAAAAACTTTTTCAATGCTGCGATTAGAGTTGTGATTTCAGCAGCGGTTTTCGTGTTGTTATTTTTATACCGATTAGATTGGGATTACATGAGGATTTTCACTAAAACAGGTGAACAATACGAGAAATTCTCAAAACCGAAAGTTACACCACTTTGGGATATGATTTCGTCTTGGTTTTTCGGTGGAAATATGATTTTTTCTAATTTCGTGGTGAGAGATTATCACAATAAAAAAGGATTTCACTACAACGCGCTATTTATGGATGTTTTCACATCTGTAGCTCCGTATATTTTCGTTGGCGCAGTTCTGGTTCTTGTTTTTTGGAGTTATTTTAAGAATTTCAAAAACAAATTCGTTCAGATTTTAATGCTTTCATTTTTTGTAGATATTATCATTCACTGCGTGTTGAAGTTTGGTTTACACACTTCTTATATTTACGGCGGACATTTCATTTTTGTAGTTCCGATGATGTTGGGTTGGTTGTTTTTCGGGTATAAAAATTCTCCGAAAATGCTTTCTTTTCTTACCGTTTTTGTTGGGATTTTATTCGTCTTTTTAGTAGCGAATAATATTTATAGAATGGAGGAATTTATTTGGTTTTTAGAGCAGAATTATCGCTAAATTGGTTTAATAACATATTCTTCCCAATAGTACATTATATAGGGAAATAAAGTGAAAACCAACCAAATTAAAGTGTAGGGAGAAAATATATTTAAATATGAATTTGCCATAAAAATTGAACCTATAAAAACGATACAGAAAACTGAACTCCAAACATTTACCTGATATTGTGAAAATCTAGAAAAATGTATTTGTGAAATTTCTTTTCTCCTTTTCTTATAATCACTGCTGCTTTCTCCTTTTGAAGGAAGATAACCAAAAATTAAATACGCATTTCTCAGCATATAAATAGAAGAAATTCCCAAAAGAAAGTATTGTAAAGTAGTGATGAGGTTATAATCTAAAGTGTCATCAAAAGAAATCTCATTTTCAAAAGCCCTTATTATAAAGTTAACAGCAAAAATAAGGGTGATTACTGAACTCCATATACTTAGTAAAATTGATGAAAACCTATTGTGAGGATAGTCTGTAAATGCATAAAATAAACTGACTAAGACAAATAGCAGTCCTACTATGAGAACTAAAGTTTTAAAGGGACCGATATCGTCAAAATATTGTAGTGAAGTTATCAAATAAATGATTGAAATAGACTGAAGTAAAACTATTCCTTCGCTAATTATGGGAACTAATTTTTCTTTTTCGTTTTTCCCAATAAAATATACAATTGATACAACCAAAAATACCAAAATAAAAACAAAGGGAAAAAACTGAATGTGACCATCAAAACTATAGTTACGCTCATTTTTTCCAGGTAAAAATGCAATTAAAGGACTTATAGCCAGAGTAAATAAAAGTTTTCCTGCAATTTCTTTCCAAGAAGATTTTAATCTTTTTAATTCAAAAATAATTCCTAAAATGATTGGAATTATAGAATATGGAATTAGCTGTTTATCCGACTCAAACATTCTTTTTACTACCAAAAACAATAAAATTAAAGCAGGACCTGCTAATATTGCGAGAATGTTTGTCCAGCAACCTAGACTTTCTCCCCAGAATTTTGGTTCTTTAGTTTTTCTTTTTGCCATTGATCAAAAATAGAAAAAATCCCGAGAAATTTTCGGGATTTATAATCTTATTTGTGTAATCAATTCTAATCTTTTCCATTTTCCGTTTTCTTTTTTGTAAAGAAAAATATGAATTAAATTGGGTAAATCAGAAGTTCCAATTAATCGAGAACCTTTTTCTTTATAATGAAAAATACCAGTTTCTAGAATTGCATATTTCTGATTTTCAGAGAGAATTGGCTTAGAGATGATGAAATATTCTTCCTGATTTAATTTCTTAATTTCAGAGAAATGAGTTGGAAGAAATTTTATACTGTCAAAATCTTGAACTTCTAATTGAGAAGATTTTCGAAACTTTATATTTCTTTTATCAAAATACGACTGTACCGAAAAACTTTCTTGAGTTGCTTTAGGGAAAAAATACTCAGAATTTAAATACACAGTGTTAGATTTTCCGAAAACAGGATTTTCAATATATTCTTTAATGATTTCTTGAGCATCAGAAATTTTTGTTTCCTCTTTGCATTGCAAAAGAAAAACGGAAAATAATATTGAAAAAATAAACCTCAATCTATTTATTCTTACTCTTTTCTTTAGAAATCTGTTCCTTAATAAAAGGATATTTTTCTTGCATATCGCTAGAAAGACTTTCGTCTAATTCTATGGCTTTTTGCAATGCTTTTTGTCCGTTTTCTTCATCATTTAAGTGAAGATAAGAATTGCTGAGCTGATAATACAATTCTGCTCTCTGGTGAATTTTAGTGGCTTGTTCTAAAACGGTAATCGCATCTTCATATTCTCCGATGAGCATGATTACTTCGCTGTATGCATACCAATTGTAAAATCTTTTTGGCTCTACATCTACCAATTTTTTTAGACAAGAAAGTGATTCTTCGAATCTGCCAGAATCTATGTAAAGAAAAGCTAATTTCTTCTGAAATTCTAGATTGTTTTCATTGAGCGCTACTGCTTCTTTAGCAAAGTGCAGAGCTTCTTTCATGCTTCCCATTTCCAAATAAAGATCACTCTGCTCCATCATCGAAAGATAAAACTGCGGATCTTCTCTTAAAGATTTCTGAAAAGCACGAAGCGCTTCCATATTTTTTTTGGCCGCTTTATAGCACAATCCAATTTTGTAAAAAGTAAAAGCTTTGGTGTATTCTAATTCCAGCTGTTCTTCATAAACCTCAATCGCTTTTTCCCATTGTTCCATAGCTTCATAACACGCTGCTTTATTGGCATAAACTCCAGCTGCATCAGAATTAATCGCTAGTAAATAATCGAAAGACTGAATTGCTTTTTCGTAGTTTTTTCGGTTGAAATAGAATTGCCCCATTTCAAACCAAGCAATTTCCGAAAAAGGAAACTGATTGATGTAATTTTGCAAAAATTCTTCTGCTTCAATATCACGGTTCATTTCGCCATAACACATCATCGCACTTTCTAGTGCATATTCATCTTGTGGATCGTGTTTAAGTGCTAATTTGTAGTTTTTCAGTGCATTAAAAGGGTCTTGAAGATTGTAATATTCATCTGCAATGAAATTATGCAAGAAACTTTCTTCCTCTTCTAGTTCTAATGCTTTTTCGCAAAATTCTATTGATTTTCTAGGATTTCCGTTGTTGGAATAATATTTGGCACAACACACCAAAAAATCGGTAATTTCTGAACACGATGGTTTCAACTCTTCAATTAATTGACGAGCTTGAACATATTTTTCGAGTTCTAAAAAGACTTCTAATTGCTTAACTTTCAGTTCGATAGAATTAGGGTGAAGTTTTAAACCATAATTCACAGCCATTTCTGCAAAATTGATGTCTCCCATTTCTAAATAAAAAATAACAATGTCTTCTACTTCTTCTGTGTCAAAGTAGAATTGTTCGTTATTTTCTATCATGTCTTCGAACTTTTTAGCAAGCTCATTTTCAAAAAATTCTTCCAAATGATATAAGATTTGAGATTTTAGATTCAAGATTTTAGACTTTTATTGGTCTGAATTCTTGTTTCAGAAATCGAATGAATTTTAATATTTTAAATTGATTTTCAATGCTTTATTTGATGTGTCAGATGTTTGGATTTCAAAGAAAATTTTTAAAACTTCCATCTTCTGACTTCCATCTTCCAGCAATTAAATCAAACTTTTAATTTTTGCTATCATTTTGTCTGCCAGTTCATCTGCTTCTTGCTGAGAAAAGGCTTCTGTATAAATTCTAATAATAGGTTCTGTGTTTGATTTTCTGAGGTGAACCCAATTTTCTGGGAAATCTATTTTCATACCGTCAATTGTAGAAATCTCTTCGTCTTTATATTCTTCTTGCATTTTTACCAATAATGCATCTACATCTATTTTTGGAGTAAGTTCTATCTTCTTTTTACCCATGTAATACGCTGGATATGTAGCTCTTAACTCAGATACGGTTTTGTTTTCTTTAGCCAAATGTGTTAAAAATAATGCAACGCCAACTAAAGAATCTCTTCCGTAATGCAAATCTGGATAAATAATTCCACCATTTCCTTCTCCACCAATAACTGCATTTTTCTCCTTCATTAAAGTCACCACATTTACTTCTCCTACAGCACTCGCAAAATATTCAGAATCTAGATTTCTAGCAACATCTCTCAAAGCTCTGCTCGAAGAAAGGTTAGAAATTGCAACTCCTTTCTTATGTCTCAGCAAATAGTCTGCCACAGCTACCAAAGTGTATTCTTCGCCGAACATTTCGCCATTTTCGTCAATAAGTGCCAATCTGTCTACATCTGGGTCTACTACAATTCCTACATCTGCACCTTCTTTTTTAATTAAATCACAAATATCTGTTAAGTGTTCTTTCAAAGGTTCCGGATTGTGCGGAAACTGTCCGTTTGGTTCGCAGTATAGTTTTACCACTTCACAACCTAATTTTTCTAAAAGCGGCGGAAGTGAAATTCCACCCGTAGAATTTACAGCATCTAAAACTACTTTGAATTTTTTAGCTTTTACAGCTTCTACATCTACCATTGGTAAATCCAGAATTTTCTGAATATGAATGTCAAAAGCGTCTGTTCTGGTTTCGTATTTTCCTAAATCGTCAACTTCGGCAAAGTTGAAATCTTCTTTTTCGGCTATTTCTAGCATTTCTGCACCATCTTTTCCGCTGATAAATTCTCCTTTTTCGTTGAGCAATTTCAGAGCGTTCCATTGTTTCGGGTTGTGAGAAGCGGTTAAGATAATTCCGCCATCAGCATTCAGTTCTGGAACCATCACTTCCACAGTTGGGGTGGTAGAAAGTCCTAAATCTACTACATGAATTCCTAATCCTTGTAAAGTAGCGGTAACCAATGAATTAACCATTGCACCAGAAATTCTGGCATCACGACCAATGACTAAGGTTAAATCTTTTTTATTTTTATTTTTTTGAAGCCAAGTTCCGAAAGCTGCTGTAAATTTTACTACATCTACTGGCGTAAGATTATCATCTACTTTACCACCGATTGTTCCACGGATTCCTGAGATACTTTTGATTAAAGACATATGATGTTGAGATAAATTTTTATTTGAAAATTAAATTTCTGCAAAATTAATGAATTTAACAACAGTAATACGTTTCTTGTGGAAAAATATATAAGCAATAGTGTGGGAATATTTTTAGATAATATGTTTTTGTTTAACATAATTTTTGTAAAATTAATTTACAACTGTCTTTTCGTAAAAAATCACTGGGTTTTTGAAAATTTGCTCTATTTTACAAGAAAAAACTTGCGTAGTTTTTTTTTTTTTTTTCATTTTTGTGGAAGATAACCATGAAAACATTTCTATTCTAGACGTGAAATTTTTCATATATCAAACAATTATTAACCAAAAAAAATAGCAAAATGAATAAGAAATTTTTTAAATATTTCACTATAGGATTGATTGGTTTTAGTGTAACTAGTTGTTCAAATGATTTAAGCCTAAGAGATGATATGCAATCGGGAGATTCACAAAACAAAGAAATTAAGTACGAAAATATTCCTTTCAATCAAAAAGGAAAAATCATGGAAAAATTTGGAAAAGGTATTTCTAAAGCTTTACACAATCAAGAATTTAGAATGCTTTTAAAAAAAGAGGCACTTAAAAGATTTAATAAAGATACAGATGTTTTGTATCATTCAATAAAAGACAAACCTATCAATTCTAGTGTTTTGTTGAAATCTACAAATGTGGAGTTTTTGACACTGCATGAGTTTTTAATTCCTTTTTTTGAAAGCGAAGCAGAGCTTATAGCATTTGAGAATAATTTGCCTCTTCTCACTATTTTTGTACCAGAACTTCCTGAAGAGAGTTTTTCAGCAGAACTTTGGGATGTAAACGACATCGAGCAAATTCCTGACGTAGCACTAAGGTTAGATAATATTACTTACACTCCAGTTATTGGTAGGGATGATTTTAATTATTTGGTTGCTCCTGAAGATGTTCCAAGTTGGCCTATAGTTGTTCTTAAAGAAAATGAAAGGGTTGTTTCTAGCATAGACGCAACATATAATGAATTAAATACAAGAGTGATTGATACAGATGGATCAGTTGACTATAAATTTATAGATAATAATTTTGATCCTATTTTTATTAGTAGTACGCAGGGAACATTGTCTGGTTTTGAGGGAGCAAATGATAATTTTATACCTCAAAGTTTAAAAAATGCTTATGATACATTTGCAAATGATTCTTATGGTTGGCACAGAGATAATATTTATTATGGTCTAACTCCAACTAATACATCAGGAGCAATTAATGGAGGGAAATATAGAGAACATATAGCAACTTTTAAAATGACTGGGAATCCAATTCAGGCATTCAATAAATTGTCAGATTCTTTTAATGAAATATATAAAGACCCGAAATTGAAAGATACTTGGCAAAGAGTTGGATCACAGACAGCATGGACTGACGGAGGTTTTGAAATAATAGTTGATTGTTCGTATGGAGCAAAATCATCAAATTTAGGTGCAGCTGTTAGTAATGGATTTTCAGCATCTCCTAATGATTTATTTGAGATAGCATGGGATAAAAAAACGACGGGGTGGTGGTTTTGGAGAAAAACATGGTATAAACCTAGAATTTCTGGACTAAAGACAATGAATACAGCTGTTCCTAATGGAATAAGATTAGAATTTAGTACATGGGATTTAAATAATTTTGCGAATCATTGGAAATTTATTTTTAAAGAAAATGATGCGACAACTACTACTACAAGTTCAGAAACAAGATCAAGCAAATTTAATACTAATTTTTCGCTTGAGCCTTCTACAGGATTGTTAAAAAAAATAGGGTTGAAATTTGGAGCTTCTTATGAAACCTCTCAATCAAATACTTTTACTGTTGTTATAAATACAGGAAGTGATTTGATTGGAGAAAAAGATATTCAATTCTATGATAACCCAATTAATAAAGAAAATGGTATTTATAAGTTAAGAAAATTTTCAAATGGATTTGTTGAATTTTCTCTTGTCCCTTTACAAGTTCAATTTTAATAATTAAGTAAAGAAGGCAAAATTTTGCCTTCTTTATAAATAAATAAAGTATGAAAAAAATTTTTCTTTCAACATTAATTGTTTTTTTAGTAAATTCTTGTATCAATAGAAATGAGGACGACTCCAATCTAATTGCAAAAAGGTATATTGGTGAGTATATTCCACTATCTATAAATTCAGATTATGCAATAGATGCGAATTCTGATGGGGTTTACAATACTAATCTTTTTGAAGAATTTAGTTTAATTTTAAGCAAAACTCCGATAAGAATATGGGATAGCAAAGAAAACACCTTATATTGTGATGCATTGATTGGGTACATGTCTAAACCACCAATTACTTATCCTTCAGATTATACAGAAGTTCTAATAAATCCTACAGGAGCGTATCTTAGCAAAAAAGATTTTAAGATATTAAAAACTGCGCCTATATTAAATAGAGACGGAACAGTATCTGAAACTAAAATAATTGATTTTAAAATAATTGATAATAATACCATTCAATTAAAATTTAATAACAACCTAATTTATGACGAAAGCACTAAAGAATGGAAAACGATAAAAATAGACGCAGTTTATAAAAAAAACTAAAAAACTCTTGTAATTATTACAAGAGTTTTTTAGTTATGACCTCCTATTTCTTTAAAATTTGTAACAAAAACCAATCATCTATTACTAATGCTTTAGTGATAAACTTTTAAACATGAAAAAAATACTTTCATTTACCTTTATTTTATTATTTTCAATTGTAATTTTTGCTCAAAAAACCATTTCTGGTACCGTAAAAAATGATGATGGAAAACCGCTTGCAAGCGCAAGTGTAACCATAGAAGAAATAGGGAAAAATGCCATTTTAGAATATGCAATTACCGATTCCAAAGGAAATTATAAAGTGACTTTTACCAGTAATGATGAAAAAATTCTTGTAAAAGTAAAAGCTTTTAACCACCAAACCATCACCGAAAATTATAATAACGCAACTCAGACTTTGAATTTTGTGCTTCAAGAAAAAGCCACAGAAATTAAGGAAGTAAAACTGAAAACTAAACTCATTACCAAACGTGGCGATACCATTTCTTATGATTTAAAATCTTTCGAAAGCAAAGCAGACAGAAGTTTAGCGGATGTTTTGAAAAAAATTCCTGGGATTGAAGTGAATAAAGATGGTTCTATTCTCTATCAAGGTGAACCGATTAACAAATTCTATGTAAACGGAAAAGATTTAATGGAAGGAAGTTACGGTGTAATCAATAATTCTCTCCCAAAAGATGCTGTGCAAAAAGTAGAAGTGCTTGAAAATCATCAACCTGTAAAAATTCTTCAGGATAAACTTTCTTCAGAAAATGCGGCGATTAATGTGCAGCTCAAAAAATCTATTACCATGACAGGAAGAGGAGAAACTTCTCTTGGTGTGGCGCCATCTCTTTGGAATGTAAAACTCTCTCCGATGCTTTTTACTCAAAAATACCAATGGGTTTTGAATTACAAGACCAATAATATGGGAGAAGAAGTAGAAAAAGAGAATAATATTCTGGCTTTTGGAAATAGATTTGAAGGAATGAGAAGAAATTTTTCTGAAAATTCTTGGCTTTCTGTGGAATCTTCATCTCCGCCTCAAAATGTGCCTGTAAAAAGATATTTATTTAATAATGTACATTATTTATCTGCTAATGTTTTGACCAATCTTTCGAAGCAATGGGAGTTAAAAGCCAATGCAAGTTATGCCAATAATGCAATTGATAAAGAGAGTGTTACTAAAGTGTATACCGCTGATAATAATTTGAGAAATGTTAATTTTGCGAGAAGTAATCACTATACTAATCAAGCAAAAGGTGAAATTATTTTCTCTAAAAACGCCAACAAAAGTTTCTTTAAAAATACCACTACTTATAACGGACTTTGGAACGGAGACGCTTCAAGTGTGAGCAATAATAATAATTTTGCTAATCAAAAAGTTAAAACACCGTCTAATAGTTTTCAAAACTCATTAAGTGCCATTATTCCTTGGAAAGAAAGACTGGTAAACGCGATGTCTTTCATCAGCTATAGAGATGATAAGCAAGATCTATTCATCAATCCAGCGAAATATGTAGAGATTTTTGATAATGTAGATGGTGGAAATAATAGTGATGTGGTGCATCAATTCCTTAATCTTAAAACTTTCGAAGCGGTACATTCTGCATCAATTGGTTTGTCTAAAAAGAATTGGACTTTTACCCCAGAAGTTGGTCTTAATTATACCAATAACAAACTTCTTTCAGATGTAAACGGTGTTACAGGAAACACCATTCAGGATTATCAGTTTAAAGGAGTTGCTTTGGAAAATGATATTGATTTTAAAAATCTAAAACCTTATGCACAAATGATGGTAAATTACAAGAGAGAAGGTTTAGATGTGAATTTAAGTTTCCCTGTGAATTTTAATAATATTTCTGCAACTGGAACCAATAATTTGGATAAAACTTTGAATAAAATCACCTATGATCCAAGGTTTTTCATGAGATATGATTTAACCTCATTCTGGAAATTTTCAACTTTCGCAGGAATTACCAATTCATTTGGAAGCATCAATGACCTTTATAATGGTTTTATTCTTTTGTCTGCAAAAAATTTGTCTGCAAAAAATACTGATATTCAGCAAACAAAGTCAAATTTTGTGGGTTCAAGGTTAGAATACAGAAATCCATTGAATAACATTTTCTTTAATGTGAGCTATAACTTTAATGATAGAACAAGTAATATCACTTATCTTAATAAATTAAATATTAATAGCCAGCAGTTTATATTAGAAGGTTATAATTTAGAAAACAATAGTAAAACCAATTCTGCAAGAACAGAACTCGGGAAATATTTTCCTAAGTTAAAAACCAATGCTTCCGTAGGATATAATTATTCATTGAGTAATTATCAGCAATTACCAGCCAATTCTACACCCACTGAATCTAGTTTTATAGATGTAGAAGGTAGAAATCAAGGCGTAAGTGTTAAATTTAATAACAATTATTTCTCTTGGTTAAGTGTAGATTATAATGCCAATTGGAATTTTAACAACACAAAATCTCCAGATGATGCAAGGTTTAATAACAAAACCAATTCATTTAATCACGCACTTTCTGCTTATGTATATCCTTTCAAGAATCACACATTAGGATTCACTTGGGACGAATTGCACTCTAGCAATAGAGAAAGAACTGCTAAAAATGCTTTCTTTGACCTTTCTTACCAATATTCTATGTCCGAAGAAAAAATAGATTTAGAACTGAAAGTGCTGAATATTACCAATAATAATGTATTCGAGAATGTAGCTTTTGATCCTACTTTAAATCAAACTTCTTACACCACGGTAAACATTAGACCGAGACAAGTGGTACTCACGCTGAAGTTTAACTTCAAATAAATTTTTCAAAATAACGAACGCAGTAAATTTTTTACTGCGTTTTTTATGATTTTTAACGAAAAACCTTTTATGGTTTTATAAATTTTTTATCTTTGTTAAAGACAATCATTTTTTTTAAACTTAAAAACAATCATTTTTTTTAACACACCATCATGAAAGGGATTTTAAAAATCTATCACCCAGAAGAAACCCTTAAATACCATATCTCTAGCACATATTGCAAGGCGGTTTATCTCAATTCAAAAAATTTTCTGGAAGTAGAAATCATTACAGATGATTCTTTAGACCATGTAGAAGACGATTCTCTACAATATAATTTTCCTCAGCTATCCTTAGACGTATTCGAATTTCCTATTGATTCTAATGAATTAGAAGGAAAAACATTCCGTATAGAAGATACAGACGAAGAAACCTATACAGAAGTAGACCTTTATGACGACGAAGAAGCCTATCTCTACGAGAATGAACTTAGTTTTTCTAAAGACGAAGACGATGTGCTACAATTATTCTGGCAAGGGAAAATAGATGATTTCTATACCGGTTCAGATGAACCCATTCCTTTTAAATTGAAATGTCATTTCAAAGCAGATGATATCGAAATAGAAGAGTAACTTTCTGCTGTTTTCTTTCCCGTTTAAAACCATCAGAATCTTATTTTATTTTTAAAGTTTTTTTTGAAAAGTATTTTTCAAAAAACATTCATTGCTACGAGAAATTCTACAATTTTTCACTAAATTTATCGTTTAGAAATTCGAACTTAACATTTTTCATTATGTTTTTACAAGCCACGACTACTATCATTAACAATAAAGTGACAGAGAAACAAGTATTTTCACTTTGGGATGTACTTTTCAGCGGAGGAATTATAGGAAATACCATTATGATTGCTATTTTTCTTTTGGGAATTTTAGCATTATATGTTTTTTTCGAAAGATATTTTTTCATCAAAAGAGCTTCTAAAGAAACGCCTAATTTTTTAGAAAATATTAAAGACTGCATTCATGACGGAAGAATACAATCTGCCATAGATTTATGCAGAAGAACAGATTCTCCAGAAGCCAGAATGATAGAAAAAGGCTTAACCAGAATAGGAAGACCCATTTCTGATATTTCAAATGCAATGCAAAACCAAGGACAGTTAGAAGTTTCTAAACTAGAAAAAAACCTGAATATTCTTGCTTCAGCTTCTGGAGCTGCACCTATGTTAGGTTTCTTGGGAACGGTAGTCGGAATGATTATGGCGTTTTTCGAAATTTCTAATGTTACGGGAGCAGTTTCACCGAAACTATTAGCATCGGGAATTTATACTGCGATGGCAACTACGGCAGTTGGTTTATTTGTGGGAATTCCAGCCTATTTTTTCTATAATATTTTGGTGACCAATGTAGATAGATTGGTGCTAAAAATTCAAACTCACGTGAATGAGTTTTTAGATACACTAAACAAACCACTTTAATTCTTCTAAAACCTAACCTCAAACTTTTTAAGTATGGAATTGAAAAGAAGAAATAGAGTAAGCGCCGAATTTAGTATGGCTTCCATGACAGATATTATCTTTCTGTTATTGATATTCTTTATGATTACCAGTTCTGCGATTAGCCAAAGCGCAATAGATGTGAATTTACCAAAAGCTGCAGCTCAAGATCCTAGTGTTACAGATCCTACAACTGTTACAATAAATGCAGATGGCAAGTATTTTGTAAATGATTTAGAAACGCCAAAAGAACAATTAGAACAAAATATTGTAAAATTGGTAGAAGGTTCACCTAATCCTACTTTTACGATTAGAGCAGACGAAAATTGCAAGCATAAAGATGTAGTTTATGCCATGGAAATCGCCGAAAAACACAAATATGGCTTAGCGATTGCTACCGTTCAAGAATAATCAATTGGAATGGACTAAGTCCATTTATAGAAATTAAAATCAAATTTAGCCAAAACTCATATTGGAAATGATAACTCAACATAAACGAGACGAAAGAATAGACAAGCTAAAAAGTGCAACACTTACTGCGCTGATTTCGGCATTGTTGTTTTTGTTGATTTTTTATTACCAATTCGTGAGAGAAATCCCAAAAGAAGAGAAAGTAACCACTATGCTGATTAATTTCGGCGACAATAGAAACGGAAACGGAGCCGAAGAACCCGCTAATCAAGAAGGAAGTTTAGCTTCTGCAGATATTTATATCCCAGAAGAATTAAAAACTCCTGAACCGCAACCTCAAGAAATAGTAGAAACTCCCAAAGCAGTAGAAAAACCTGCAGAAAAAATCATCACAGGAAAATCTGAAAAAACTACTGCCGTAAAAACAGAGAAAACCGAAAAAAAATCTACGAAATCTTCGGAAACTACAGCATCTAAAACCACTACTTCTAAAACATCATCTACCAGCAATACCACTGCCAAAAATGCTCAAGGTGACGGACAAGGAACCGCCGCAATTGGCAATCTTATCAAAGGAAGAGGGACTAAAACTGGGACGCAAGGAACTGATGGAACCGTGGGGAATTCTGGCGATCCTCTTGGTGGAAAAGGAGATGGTGACAGCAAAATTGGTGTAGACAGAAAACTTATTTCTTATATTCCCGGAACCATGGGAAAAGGTGGAGAACAGCCCTCTCATAACTGTACAGCAAACGGAACCATTACCATTTCTTATACGGTAGACAAAGCTGGAAACGTGATTTCAGCGCGTAGAAGCAGTGGGATTTCTGATCCATGTGTCGTTACTGCTGCGGTAATTTGGGTGAAAAAATACGTAAAAGCCGAAAAAGCCTCCACCAATTCTACTGGAACATATAAAATTACTTTTTAGAATTTTTTGGGCGCCAAATTCCTCGTTCCGCTCCCAATCTTTTATGCGCGGCAGCTTCGCTGCCGCGCATAAAAGGATTTCCGCTCAACTCGGGGCGCAATTCAGCAACGGAAACACTGGTTTTGCTTAAATCAAATTTTTAAAATTCTACATTTCCTTTTATCTTTGAACAAAAAATTTTGTGTCAAAAAATACTCCCATTTCTTTTACTCCAGACGCTTACCAAGAAGCACTAGATTGGCTTTTTGTACAAATGCCTAATTATCAAATTGATGGTCAAAAAGCCTATAAGCCTGGTTTAGAAAATATTACCAAACTATGTGATTTTTTTGGAAATCCTCAAGAAAAATTAAAATCCATACATATTGGCGGCACCAATGGCAAAGGTTCTACCAGTAATATGTTAGCCTCGGTTTTACAAGAACAAGGTTACATCGTTGGTTTGTATAATTCTCCTCATTTAATTGATTTTACTGAGAGAATTAAAATTAATGGAGTCAATTGTGAGAAAGAATTTGTCTTTGATTTTATTCAAAAATTGAGAAATATTCCAGAAGAAATTCTTCCTTCTTTTTTTGAATTTACAACTATTATGGCATTTGAATATTTCTATCAAAAAAAGGTAGATTTTGCCATTATTGAAGTAGGTTTAGGTGGCAGATTAGATTCTACCAATATTATAAAACCTTTAGTTTCTGCTATTACCAATGTAGACTTAGACCATCAGAATATTTTAGGAGAAACTCTGGAAGAAATTGCCACAGAAAAAGCAGGGATTGTAAAGCCCAATATCCCCATTATTTCTGGCGACGAAAGAGATTTGGTTAAAAATATTATTCAACAAAAAGCCATCGAAAATCATTCAGAATTTATAGATGCCACCGAAATTTCTACTGATTTAGAAACCGATTTGAAGGGAAATTATCAAAAGAAAAATATAAGAGTAGTTCTGGCTTTGGTAGATGAGTTGAGGAAACAAAACATAAAAATTTCTGAAAGTTCTCTTGAAAAAGGCTTGATGAAAGTTCACCAAAACACCAAGTTTATCGGAAGATGGTTTCAGTTTTCAGAAAATCCATTGATTATTTGTGATACTGCTCATAATCAAGCTGGTTTAGAAATGGTTTTTGCCCAATTGAATGCCATTGAAAAGTATAAACACATTGTCCTTGGTTTTGTGAATGATAAAAAAATAGATGAGGTATTGAAAATTTTACCCCAAAATGCTCAATATTACTTTGTAAAGCCCTCTATTAGCAGAGGAAGAAGTCCAAAAGAGTATGAAAATTTACTAATTTCCGCAAAAATAGATTTTCAAATTTTTGAAACAGTAGATGCTGGTTTTCAGGCAGCTAAAATAAAATGTAAACCCGAAGAAATGATTTTTGTGGGCGGAAGTAACTTTGTAGTGGGAGAATTTTTAGAAAAAAATTTGTAGAAATCGCAATAAGTTGTATATTTGCACCACTCAAAACGAGAAATCGTGAAAGAGGGTTCTTAGCTCAGTTGGTTCAGAGCATCTGGTTTACACCCAGAGGGTCGGGGGTTCGAATCCCTCAGGACCCACA